>NZ_JBANBK010000006.1:0-160315 GCF_053572325.1 Bradyrhizobium sp. UFLA05-112
CAGTCGCCTGCGACGATGTCCGTGCTGTACTGCTCTCATCCAAAGACGTACCGTGCGGATGATTTTATGACACAGTAAGACTAAAGCGCGATGAGATTAGGATGAATCGTCATCGCGCTTTAGGTTGATGTTTGAGCATGATCTCCGCGCAAGCGCGTTCCGCGTTTGTCGCGAGAGAAAACCGCTCCACACTTTTCCGGATCATGCTTTAATCCGCAACGCCGGACAGAGCTGGCCGGATATCCGGCTTGGTGGCGCGCGTTCCCCAGCGCGTCAGCACCACGCTGGAACAGGAGAGCGTTCCAAGTAGGACCATCGAGCTTGCCGCGAGCCAGAAGAAGCTTTGCGCGGTCGCTTCATGCGTCGACAGCCACCAGCCGCAGGTTGCGATGAAGACGAGCCGTGCGGTCTGCGCCAACACCGGTCCCAGCACCTTGGCCGCGCCCTGCGATGAGAAATACATCGCCGTGGCGAGGCCCATGAAGGCGTAGAACGGTGCGACGGTAGAGAGATATTGATGGCTCATCGCGCGCACGGTCGCGCTGTCGGTGAAGATATTGACCCAGAGATCGGGGAAGATCGCAACCAGGCTCGCGGGCGTGCCCACCGCGAGGAATGCGGCCACACCGGCCGTCCAGGCAATGCGGCGTGCGCGCGCGATCTTGCCGGCGCCGATCGCCATGCCGACCATCGGCACCGAGGCGATGCCGAAGGCGAACGCGATCGAAATCAGCAGAAATTCGAGCCGCGCACCGACGCCGTAGCCGGCGAGGATTGCGGTGCCGAACTTGGCCAGCATGTGGGTGAGGATCGAGATCGTCAGCACCGATTGCAGCGGCGAGAAACAGGCGATGGCGCCCACCTTCAGGATGTCGAAGAACATCGCCCACTGGATCCGGAGGCCAATCAGCTTGGGCACGACACGCGCGCGGCCGGAAAACAGGTACCAGCTCATTACGCTAATGTTGATCGAATAGGCGATCAGCGCGCCGGCGGCGACGCCGCGCATGCCGAATTGCGGGATCGGTCCGAGCCCGAGACCCAGCGTGCCGCCCAGGATGATCTGGCACACCGCAGAATTGAGCATCAGCAGCGAAGGCAGCTTCATGTTGCCGGTGCCGCGCAGCACGCCGGCCAGAGTATTGAGCAGCCAGGCCAGCACCGCGCCGCCGAAGAACACCTGCATGTAGGCGATCGCCTGCGCCAGCACGTTGCCGCGGCCGCCAAGCAGCTCGAGCAGATGCGGCCCGAAGATCAGCATGCCCAGCATGAAGACGAGACCGAAGGCGATGCCGATCAGGAGCGCGTGCGCGGCAAGCGTACCGGCGCGCTCGCGGTCGCCCGCACCGAGCGCACGCGCGATCGCGGAAGCCACGGCACCGCCCATAGCGCCGCCGGACATCGTCATCATCAGGATCACGCAGGGAAACACCAGCGCCATCGCGGCGAGCGATTCGACGCCGAGGCGGCCGATATAGGAGGTCTCCGCGATCACCACGCAGGTGCCCGCTGATAGTCCGATCACGTTCGGCCAGGCCAGGCTGAGCAGCGTGCGCAGGATCGGCCCATCAACCAGCGCGCTGCGTGGCGCGGCAAGCCTCGCCGGCCGCGATGGCGGCGGCTCGGGACGCTCCTCCTCATCGACGGGAAGCTCGGCGACGCCGACGTCGGACATTTCCTCTCCGAAAAACCTTTTCAACTGCTACGGCGATTTGGCCGCGGCGTCTGTGAGCGCGATCACGTTCACCGTCAATTGACCGGATTCAACCCCTGCACGAACGAAATGAATGACCCGTGTTAGCATGCCACGAGCTGATTCCGCCTGCGTCCGGCGCACGGCCCCCCTGCGGCAGCGCATTTCGGCGCGTGGAAGGCGCTTCACCATCCCGCAAGCGGGGATGGAGTGCAGGGATCGAGGGTTGCTTAGCCGATGCTCCACACCAGTGGAGACCTGCCGCCTGCACCAGCTTTCAAACTGACACCGATATGACGCCCGCACCCGGCCGCAAGCCCTTCGAACAGGCCTTCCAGCACCTTCGCGATCACCGGATGATAATCAGCAACATCATCCATCAGCTTCCAGCTCTGCTGACGGATCTCGAAGCCGCCTTCGGATCCCGCAAGATCGGCCGCATCGTCCTGCGCGGCGAGCAGCGCGTTGAGGAAAGATGCAAACTCTTTCGCGCCGCCGCGGCTCATCCCCAGCGCCGCCGCGACCTCGTCGAAACTCTGCATGCCGATCAGCTTGCCCGTCAGATGCAGCAGATATCCGGCATCCCCAGGATCGAACAACTGCACCATCACGGGCGCGGCCGTGCGGACATATTCCATCGCGTAGTTGCGATAGGCCTTTTCCAGTCGCGGCTTTGGCCAACTCGCAACCGGCAGCGCCGGCGCGTTGTTCGCATCGAACAGCGGTGCTTCGAGATGACGCGCGAATACCAGGCGCTGGTCGAGTTCGAGCGGGTGATCATGTTCGTAGTAGTAACCTTCGAGCCCGTCCTGACCATCGACGCTCTGCTTGGTGCAGACGAAACCGAGCCTGAGGTCACCGAGCACGACGCCATTGTTGGCGTGCCAGCCGCGCAGCATCGCGCGCGACACTTCGCCGGGAATGCCGCATATCGCGGGGCCCTTCCAGATCCAGCGCGGCGGCGGATAGCGGATCCAGGCCTTGCGATCGCTCTCATACATGTATTCGACACGCACGCCGCCGATCCAGTTGGAGAGATAGTGGTATTGCGCGGCCGCGACCGCCGGCGGCAGATGGCGCAGCCCGAGCTTGTCGAGCCCGGGCAGGAAACGCTCCTGCTGCTGGCGGCGAAACACGCGGAAGACGAATTCCGCGGCATCCGCAGTGCCGCGCCGCGTCACCACGGTGAGGATGAGGCCGGTGAAATAGGCATGGTAGAGATCGGCGATGGCACGCCAGCGTTTCCACTGGGCTTCCTGCGCGGAGTCCAAAGCGGCGGCCATGTTCGCTCCCGATCGTCGTTTTGATCGAGTGTGTCACTGCAATCCGTGGCGGGCAACCTGACGCTCATGCAGGGCGCCCTGCACGCTCCCTCGCCAATTCCGCATCACGAAGCCTGCGGAGGCGGCGCAGCCTTGGCCGCGCGCTCGCGCTCGACCCTTTCGGTCACGTCGCGCGCCATCGCCACCGCTCCGTGCACGGCACCGCCGGCATCTCTGACAAGCGCAAACGTCATCTCGATGTAGAGCTTGCGTCCGCTCTTGTGCAGTGCGCGGGTCAGCGTAGGACGGCCGGCAAGCTTCATCATGCCGCTCGACGTCGCAGTCTCAAAGCCCTTCCAGTGCGCGGCGCGCAAATGTTCGGGAACGATCAGGTCGAGGTTCTGGCCGAGCGCTTCTTGCGCGGAGAACCCGAACAGCGCGCTCGATGCACGATTCCATCGGACGATCGTGCCCGAGCGATCCGAATAGATCAGCGCATCCGCGGCGTCTTCCAGAATTCTTGTGTCGAGGTCGGATTGATCTGTCATGTCGCCACCTCGCTTACAGCTCGGATTTAGGTTCACATCCTGGCACACATTCGGTGTCATCGCCCGACTTGTTCGGGCGATCCAGTATTCCAGAGGCAGCTATTATAGAGTCGATAGGCCGCAGCGTACTGGATGCCCCGGTCATCAAGCCGGGGCATGACGGCGGCGGGTGGGTGGGCTAGCAGCTACACCCGAAAGTGCTTGCTCAGCTTCAATCCCTGCGCCTGGTAGTTCGAGCCGATGCGCTGGCCGTACATGGCATCGGGCCGCGCCAGCATCTTCTCGTAGACGAGGCGGCCGACGATCTGGCCGTGCTCGAGGATGAAGGGCACTTCGCGCGAGCGCACCTCGAGCACCGCGCGCGCCCCCTGCCCGCCGGCGCCCGCATAGCCGAAGCCGGGGTCGAAGAAACCGGCATAGTGCACGCGGAATTCACCGACCAGGGGATCGAACGGCACCATCTCCGCGGCGTAGTCCGGCGGCACCTGCACCGCTTCCTTGGACGCTAGGATGTAGAACTCGCCGGGATCGAGAATGAGGCTGCCGTCGGGACGCGCCGAGATCGGCTCCCAGAAATCCTCGATCGCGTAGCCGGCGCGGCGATCGACATCGACCACGCCGGTGTGGCGCTTGGCGCGATAGCCGACGAAGCCGCCGCCCTTTTCGCCGGAGAGATCGACGGAGACGGCGACGCCGCCGGTGAGATCGGCATCGTCGATGTCGACGAGACGCTCTGTCGCATGCAGCGCCTCGAGCTCGTCAATGCTGAGGATGGCATCGCCGGTGCGGAAGCGCACCTGCGACAGCCGCGAGCCCTCGCTCACCAGCACCGGAAACGTTTTAGGGCTGATCTCGGCATAGAGTGGGCCGTGATAGCCCGCACCGATCATGTCGAAACGGCGGGTGCCATCGGCGATCACGCGGGTGAAGACGTCGAGCCGACCGGTCGAGCTCTTCGGATTGGCGGCCGCGACGATCTCCGGCGGCAGCGCGAGACTCTCGAGCAGCGGCACGATGTAGACGCAGTTGGTCTCCAGCACCGCGCCGTCGGTGAGGCTGAACTCGTGCAGCTTCAGCTCGTCGATGCGCTCGGCGACGGTGGCGCCGGGCCCGGGCAGGAAGCTCGCGCGGACGCGGTAAGCAATATCACCGAGTCGCAAATCGAGGCTTGCCGGCTGAATCTGGCTTTCGACGAAGTCGTAGGCGGGCAGGATAAGCCCATCATCCGCCATCGCCGCGATCATGCGGTCGGGCAGGATACCATTGGCGTCGGCGGCGACCGTGAACGTCAACCGGTGGTCCTCATCTCGGGTCAAACGCATCCAAAAATGCGGAAAAACGAACCTTTTACCGCTATCCGATGGATGCCTTGACGAAAAGGCCATGGCGGAATATGAGCATGACTTATCCCGTGGTGATTTGAGCCGGCCGGCTTGCAGCCACGTTAAATAAATCGCTAAACAGGCCGGGGACCTCTGTGATCCCGGCCAGTGGAGATATCCAGGCCGGTTTTTTTGTGACCATTTTCGCATCGATGGTCATGTCGGAGGTACCTATGTCGAAGTCGCCCGCCAACTACCGTCCCGAAACCCGGCTGGTTCATTCCGGCACCCTGCGCTCGCAATATGGCGAGACGTCCGAAGCGCTGTTCCTCACCCAGGGCTACGTCTACGCGAGCGCCGAGGAATGCGAGGCGCGGTTCAAGGGCGAGGATCCCGGCTTCATCTATTCGCGCTATTCCAACCCGACGATCGCGATGTTCGAGCAGCGCATGATCGAGCTCGAGGGCGCCGAAGCCGCCCGCTCGGCGGCAACCGGCATGGCCGCGGTGACGACCGCAATCCTGGCGCCCTTGAAGGCTGGCGATCACGTTGTGGCATCGAGGGCGCTGTTCGGCTCGTGCCTCTACGTGGTGCAGGATCTGCTGCCGCGCTACGGCATCGAGACCACGCTGGTCGACGGTCTCGATCTCGACCAGTGGCAGCGCGCGGTCAAGCCGAACACCAAGACCTTCTTCCTGGAAAGCCCGACCAATCCGACGCTCGACGTGCTCGACATTCCCGCCATCGCAGAAATCGCACACAAAGGCGGCGCGCGGCTCGTGGTCGACAACGTGTTCGCGACGCCGATCTGGCAGAGCCCGCTCGCGCTCGGTGCCGATGTCGTGGTCTATTCCGCGACCAAGCACATCGATGGCCAGGGCCGGTGTCTGGGGGGCGTCATCCTGTCGTCCGAAGCGTTCACCGCCGAGCACATCCACAACTTCATGCGCCAGACCGGGCCGTCGATCTCGCCGTTCAACGCCTGGGTCCTGCTCAAGGGGCTGGAGACGCTCGGCGTGCGCGTGCGCGCACAGACCGACACCGCGGCCCGCGTTGCCGAGGTGCTCGCCAGCCATCCAAAAATTTCGCGTCTGGTCTATCCCGGCCGCGCCGATCATCCGCAGGCAGCTCTCGTGAAGAAGCAGATGCGCGGCGGCTCGACGCTGGTCGGGTTCGAGGTCAAGGGCGGCAAGCAGGCCGCATTCCGCGTGCTCAATGCGCTGAAGCTCGCCAAGATTTCCAACAATCTCGGCGACGCCAAGAGCCTGGTGACGCATCCGGCGACCACGACCCATCAGCGCCTGAAGCCGGAAGACCGCGCTGCGCTCGGCATCAGCGAAGGCTTTATCCGCTTCTCGGCGGGGCTCGAGCATGCCGACGATCTGATCGAGGATCTCACCGCGGCGCTGGAGAAGGCGTAAGGTAGCCACGCTTTCGGAAAAGTAGGGTGGGTTAGCCGAAGGCGTAACCCACCTCTTTGCTCTCCACTCGTCGAGAGAAGTGGTGGGTTACGCTTCGCTAACCCACCCTACAATCGCTACAGCAGCCGAGCTACATCGGCCGATAGGTCCGCACGTCCGCAGGCACGTTGACCCCTAACTTGATCTGGCCGACGGAGCGGATGATGTCGTCGCCGAGGAGCTGCGCGAAGCAGGCGTAGCCCCAATCATTCATGTGCAGGCCGTCGGAGATCACAAAACTCTCGACCGGAATGGCCTGCTTCTCGTGCCAGTCGCGCATCACCTCGAAGCGCGGGAAGATGCCGACGTGGCGGAGCTCCGCGACGCGGCCGAGCAGCTTCACCATCTTGCCGGCGCTCTCGGGACGCTCGGTGACGCGCGGCGAATATTGCGGATCGACCAGCACGATGTCTGAATCGCCGGCCGCCTGGATGCGCGTGATGCCGTCCTCGACGAGCTTTGCGGTGTCGCCCGGATCGAGGTTGCGCAGCACTGCATTGGTGCCGACCTGCCAGATCACGAGATCCGGATGCACGTCGATCACCTCCTTCTGGAGGCGCTTCATCATCTCGGGCGCGTCCTCGCCGCCGACGCCGGCGTTGATGACGGCGATGTCGGCGGTCGGATATTGCCGGCGAAGCTGCCCGGCGAGGCGGTTCGGATAGTTGAAATCAGGCGAGCTTGCACCGAAGCCTGCCGTCGATGACGATCCGAACGCGACGATGACGACTGGCTTGCCCGCGACCAGCTTGTTCGCGACGTGCGGCAGCGAGCCCATCGATTTTGCGCCGCCCTTGTTCGCGCTGCCCCTAGGCGGCAGGCACGGCACGCGGCTAAAGATGTCGCCGGCGGATTTGGCGACCTGCTTGACCTTGTCGATGGCCCGCGCGGTAAGACCGCGCTGCTCGGAAGATTCTTGCTGGCTGGTCGCGGCGGTCGTGGCCTGCGGCGCGGGCGCCGGACTAGCGGCCTGCGGGGCCGTCGGCGCGACAGCCACGGCCTGCGCGCGGACGGGTGAGAGCGACACAGGCATCAGCAGCGCGGCCACAATGGGCGCAGCCAGCCATGCCGTCAGGCCAAAAGGGCGGAAAGAACTCATTTACGCTAAACCTCAATTTTGCTGCTGGGCCGGACCGAGATGCGCGGCGTCGACGACGAATTGCGCCAGCGCCCGGCCAAGGCAATCATGGACCTGTTTCGCCAACTCCGGTCCGCGCGAGGGATTGAACAGGTCAAACTGACCTTGATCATTCCATTGACGCATGATCGCGAAACGGTCGAACAGCGGGATATCATGCTCCTGCGCCACCACGCGCATATTATCGAGATAGGGCGGCACCGAGATCATGGTTTCGGTCCGCGGGCTGTACTGCAAATTCATCAATATAACGTCGGCCCCCGCATTTTGCAGCGCAGTAACGCCATCCGTGACGGCACCGCGGAACTCATCGGGATCGATGGATCGGATAGCATCCACGGTCCCGGTCTGCCAGATGACCAAAGTAGGCTTTTTCGCTTCCATAAGCTTAACGAAGCCGGATGCGGTCTCTTCTGCGGTCTTCTTGCTCTGTAGTTCTACGGAGACGTGCACCGGTTCCGAAGGCAGCTTCTCCTTCAAGATCGCCTGAAGCCGGGCCGGATAGGAGCTCTCTTCGGATGACGGGATGGTGGTCGACCGGCTGCCGATGACCAGGATTTCGAGCGGTTTTTCGCTCTTCACGGCCTCGGCGACCTTCGGGAGCTGGCTTTCGGTGGCGAGCAGATACGACGGCACCTCGCACGCCGACGGTCCTGCGGGAGCGGCAGGCGCAGCATTATCCTCGGCGCGCGCGGAAGGCGCGGCGAGTGCACCGCATAGCAGGATCAGGCTCAGGAGAACCTTCGCCTTCATCAGCCCCCTCCCGCCAGATCGGCGTTGCCGACGGCGTTTTTGGTTTTCGAACCGCTCTTGTCAGCGACCTGCTTGTACCATGAAATCACCCAGGCCATGGCCCACATGATCAGGATTCCGCAGAGACTAATCAGCGCATGCATGCCCGGGCCGCCCGACACCTCGGCCAGGATGAAATGACCGGCAAAGGCCAGGAACACGCCGAGACAGAATATCTCCAGCGAGTGCTGGCCGCAGAGGATCAGCGGTCTCAAGAGGGGTGATTTCAGGCCCGGCCAGTCCCGCGGCAGGAAGCGCACTGTGAGCGCGGCCAGTGCCAGGAAATGCGTGAAGCGCAGCACGTCCAGATCGGTCTTGTCGATCGGATACATCCACTGCTCGATCCGCTTCGGCATGAAGTGGGAGAGCTGCGGCACGTACCAGGTCAGCGTCACGTAGAACGCAGCGGCCAGATAGGCGATCGAGATCCACATCGTCACGGGTGATGCCAGGATCCGCGTCATGCGCCGTGCACCTCCGAGCGCACACCAGGCACCGAACACGAACAGCAATTGCCAGGCGAGCGGGTTGAAGGCCCAGAAACCATTCGGATAAGCCGAAAAATAGAGGTCAAACTCCCAGGTCACCACGTAGAGCACGACCGACAGGCCGAGCGTGAGATCCGGCTTCCATTTCATCAGCCAGAGGATGAGCGGCAGCGCCAGCATCAACACGATATAGAGCGGCAGCACGTCCATGTTGACGGGCCGGAAGCGCAGCAGCAGCGCCTGCACGATGGTGACGTCAGGCTGCTTGAGGAAATCCATGATGCCCATCTCTTCCGTGTAGAGCGGATTCTCGAAGCTGGTGGCGACGTAGGAGATTTCCGCGAGGAAGATCGTGAACAGGAAGACGTGGGCGACGTAGATCTGCCAGACCCGGCGCAGGATCCGCGCGGTGGCGATGACGAAGCCGTTTTCCAACATCGCACGGCCGTAGACGAAGGCCGCGGTGTAGCCGGAGATGAAGATGAAGATCTCGGTGGCGTCGCTGAAGCCGTAGTTGCGGATGGTGAACCAGGTCAGCAGGTTTGGCGGCAAATGGTCGATGAAGATCAGCCACAACGCCAGCCCGCGGAAGAGGTCGAGGCGAAGCTCGCGCTCGCCGATGACGGGGAGCGTGATGGCCGGCGCCGCCGCGCGCGGCTTCGCCTCCTTGGCATCCGCGGTTCCCGCGATCCGCGATCCCGTCACTTGGTCGGCAATGGTCATCGGGCCAAAACCCTTGCGCAAATCGCAGCGTTTGAGGAGTGTACCGGGCCGATGGCCTGCTCGCAAAGCGATCGGATCACATTGGGGTGTAACTACAGTGCCAATTCGGGCGGCACGATGTCGCTGACGCCGCGGGCCACGATTGGTTCCCGGCAAGGTTTTCGTTATGATGGCAACCATGTACCGTGCCGTGACCCGCCAGATCGAAGTGACCGTCGAGCCGAACTTTGTCCCGGAGCAGTCGTCGGCCGAGCGCTCGCGCTACTTCTGGTCCTACACCATCGTGATCACCAATTCCGGCGACGAGACCGTGCAACTCAAGACGCGGCACTGGATCATCACCGACGCGACGGGGCGGCAGCAGGAGGTCAAGGGCGAAGGTGTGATCGGCGAGCAGCCGATCCTCGCGCCCGGCGAGCGCTACGAATACACCTCGGGCGTCCCGCTCTCGACCGCCTCGGGCTTCATGACCGGCCGCTACCAGATGGTCAACGAAAGCGGCGAGCGTTTTGAGATCGACGTGCCGACCTTTTCGCTCGATAGCCCGGACGGCGGCAAGCGGGTGTTGAATTGAGAGGCGGCGGGCTGCTGTAGGGTGGGCAAAGGCGCGAAGCGCCGTGCCCACCAGCTCTTCAATTATGTGACAGAAGTTGGTGGACACGCTTCGCTTTGCCCACCCTACGATTTCCGAATGTTAGACTAGGCGTTTTCCACGCCCGCCTCGTGCGGCGTAAATTGATACACCGAGCTGCAGAACTCGCAGGTCACGACGACCTTGTCGTCCTTGACCATCGCGGCACGGTCATCCGGCGAAAAGCTCTTCAGCATCGCCGCCACCGCATCGCGCGAGCAGGAGCATTCCGCTTTCAAATTCTGCGGATTGAACACGCGCACGCCGCGCTCGTGAAACAGGCGGTAGAGCAGGCGCTCGCCGGAGAGATCGGGATCGATCAACTCGACGTCCTCGACCGTGCCGATCAGCGAGCGCGCTTCGACCCAGGCATCGTCCTCGGCGACGGTATGCGGCGTGGTGCCCTCGGGCGCGTCGCCGGGATGCAGGTCGGCCTGTCGCGCACGCTCCGGCGCCTTCGGCAGGAACTGCATCAAGAGGCCACCGGCGCGCCAGCGATGCTTGCCGCCGTCGCTCGAGCGCCATTCCTCGCCGACGGCGAGGCGCACCTGGGTCGGGATCTGCTCGGAGCGCAGGAAGTACTCGTGCGCGGCATCTTCCAGGCTGCCGCCATCGAGTGCGACGAGGCCTTGGTAACGGCTCATATCCGCACCCTGATCGATGGTCATGGCGAGATGGCCGCGGCCGAGCAGCGAGCCGGAGTCCTTGGCCTCGCCAAGCCGCGAGACGTCGTAGCGGGCATAGGCGCGCAGGCGGTCGGGCGCCTTGAAGTCGACCACCAGGAACGACACCGGACCGTCAGTCTGCGCCTGAAGGATGAAGCGGCCTTCGAATTTCAGCGCCGAGCCGAGCAGCGTCGTCAGCACGATGGCCTCGCCGAGCAGCTTGCCGACCGGCGGGGGATAGTCGTGCTTGGTGAGGATCTCGTCGAGCGCGGGCCCGAGCCGGGTCAAGCGCCCGCGCACGTCGAGCGCATCGACCTCGAAGGGCAGCACCGCATCGTCGACGGGAACGGAAGACGGCGCGCGAACCGGGCTTTCGGGCCCGGCTTTGATGTCAGGGGATTGAGAGACCATGGCGCTCTATCTGGGGTCGGAGGAGGTGAAATGAAAGGGGGCGGCGAGGCAACCTGTTCCGGGTGCAGTCTTGCGGCACTACGATTCCGCAAATTCGATGTCGTCCCGGGGCGCGCATGGCGCGAGCCCGCGACCCATAACCACATGATTGTGTTGTGGCGCGAGATGACAACTCCGAATCGTCACCAAACCGCGCCCTGTGGCTATGGGTCCCGGATCCGCGCTCCGCTTCGCTGCGCTTGTCCGGGACGACGACCGAACATGAGGCGAAAGCAACTCCATACTGCCGTCGTCACGGATTTCTCACTATCGTCCGCCGGACGACGACCAATCACTTCACCGCGTCAAAGCACCAGGCCAAGATACCCTTCTGCGCGTGCAGGCGGTTTTCGGCCTCGTCGAACACGACGGACTGCGGGCCATCGATCACCTCGTCGGTGACCTCTTCGCCGCGATGGGCGGGCAGGCAATGCATGAACAGCGCATCGGGCTTGGCCAGCGACATCAGCTTGGCGTTGACCTGGTAGGGCTTGAGCACGTTGTGACGGTGCTCGCCTTCCTTGTCGCCCATCGAGACCCAGGTATCGGTGACGACACAATCGGCGCCGCGGACAGCGGCTTCCGGATCGGTGCCCAGCATGATCGGGGCGCCCGTCGCCTTGACCCAGTCGCGCATCGCCTTCTTCGGCGCGAGCTCCGGCGGGGTGGCGACATTGAGGTTGAACTTGAAGCGCTCGGCGGCATGCGCCCAGGAGGCGAGCACGTTGTTGTCATCGCCGGTCCAGGCCACCGTCTTGCCCTCGATCGGCCCGCGATGCTCCTCATAGGTCATGAGGTCGGCCATCACCTGGCACGGATGCGAGCGCCGCGTCAGCCCGTTGATGACAGGCACAGTCGCGTGCGCTGCGAGCTCGAGCAGTGCATCGTGATTGAGGATGCGGATCATGATGGCATCGACATAGCGCGACAGTACGCGCGCGGTGTCGGCGATGGTCTCGCCGCGGCCGAGCTGCATCTCGGCACCGGTGAGCATGATGGGCTCGCCGCCGAGCTGGCGCATGGCGACATCGAACGACACCCGCGTCCGCGTCGACGGACGCTCGAAGATCATCGCCAGCGTCTTGCCCTCGAGCGGCTTGACCGGCTGATGCGCCTTCTGCTTCGCCTTCATGGCGGAGGAGGCGGCGAGCATGCTCTTGAGCTCGGACAGCGGCAGCTCGTTGATGTCCAGGAAGTGCTTGGGCGTCTTGCTCATCAGCTTGCCGCCGGCGTCTTGAGAGTGGATTCGATCGCGGTGCAGGCACGCTCGAGCCGCGCGACGCCCTCCTCGATCTCCGCCTCGGTGACGATCAAGGGCGGCAGGAAGCGCACCACATTGTCGCCCGCGCCGACGGTGAGCAGCTTTTCGTTGCGCAGCGCCGTGACGAGATCGCCCGAGGGCACCACGGCCTTGACGCCAATCAACAGCCCCTCGCCGCGCACCTCGCTGACGACATCAGGATGGCGGTCGATCACGGAGGCGAGCTTCTGCTTGAGCAGCAGCGACATCTTCTGCACGTGATCGAAGAAGCCGGGCTTGAGCATCACGTCGAGCACGGCGTTCGCCGCGGACACGGCGAGCGGATTGCCTCCGAAGGTCGAGCCGTGCGAGCCGGGCGTCATGCCGGAGGCCGCCTCGGCGGTCGCAAGGCACGCGCCGATCGGAAAGCCGCCGCCAAGCGCTTTCGCCAGCGACATCACGTCAGGGGTCACGCCGAGGCGGCGATGTGCAAAGAGTTCGCCGGTGCGGCCCATGCCGGTCTGCACCTCGTCGAAGGCGAGCAGCAGGCCATGCTCGTCGCAGAGCTGGCGCAGCGCGCGATAGAAGGCGGGAGACGCCGAGCGCACGCCGCCCTCGCCCTGGATCGGCTCGATCAGGATGCCTGCGGTCTGTGGGCCGATCGCCTTCTTGACGGCTTCCAGGTCATCATGCGGCACTTGGTCGAAGCCGTCCATCGGCGGACCGAAGCCTTCGAGATATTTTGCAGACCCCGTAGCGGCGAGCGTTGCCAGCGTGCGGCCATGGAAAGCGCCCTCGAAAGTGATCATGCGGTAGCGCTCGGGATGGCCCTTGGTGGCATGATAGCGGCGCACCACCTTGATCACGCATTCCATCGCCTCGGCGCCGGAATTGCAGAAGAACACGAAGTCCGCAAAGCTCTCGTTGCAGAGCCTGACCGCGAGCTTCTCACCGTCCGGGCTCTGGAACAGGTTCGACATGTGCCAGAGCTTTGTCGCCTGCTCCTGCAGAGCCCCGACCAGATGCGGATGCGCGTGACCGAGCGCATTCACGGCGACGCCCGACGTGAAATCGAGATAGCGCTCTCCATTGGTTGCGACCAGCCAGCAGCCTTCGCCGCGCTCGAAGCCGAGCTCGGCCCTGGCGAAAACGGGAAGCAGATGCGTCGCGGCGCTCTTGGTCATGGCGGTCACTTGGATGTTGGGGCCGGCTGAGGCTGCCTTGCGCAGCGCATCATTGACCTGCCCGGAAAACGAAACGTGCCGCCTTTTAAGGGCGGCACGTGTCACCATTTTATGCTTGGAAAAACCGCTGTCAATGCCGCCAGAAGGCCCTGCAAGGCGCCTGACCCGTAGTCTTGCGGTGGCGATTTTGAGTTCTTTTAGCGACGGAACATGTGGACGCGGAGCCGCAGACTCTTGCGCGGGAGTCACGCCATATTGTAGCGTTTACCGTGTCAGATACGACATCTCGTGCAGCAGTTCTGATCCTCTTAGTCCTCATGTACCGGCGTAACGTTCAGGTGCGTTTTTCGCGCCCGGCGAGCCTTAAGGGATTCTGGGGGCACGGGTTTTTCGAGGCTTAGACATCGCCACGCGGCCCCAAGGATTGGCAGGCGCGCGGCGAAGGGAAGGGTGCAATGACGGTTTTGACCTGGTCCGACGATCGCGTCGAGCAATTGAAAAAGCTCTGGGAAGCCGGGCTTTCGGCCAGCCAGATCGCTGCCGAGCTCGGGAATGTGACGCGCAACGCCGTAATCGGCAAGGTGCACCGGCTGGGCCTGTCCGGTCGCGCCAAGAGCCCGTCCTCGGCGGCTCCCCGGCCCCGCAAGGCGCGCCCCGCACAGCACATGATGCGGGTGAGCCGCCCGATCTCGCGCGGCAACACCGCCCTCGCCCAGGCCTTCGAGGTCGAGGTCGAGCCCGATCCGATCACCTACGACAACGTCGTTCCGATGAGCCAGCGCCTGTCGCTGCTCGAGCTCAACGAGGCGACCTGCCACTGGCCTGTCGGCGATCCCTCGAGCCCGGATTTCTTCTTCTGTGGCGGCAAGTCGCTCTCGGGCCTGCCCTACTGCGCGCAGCATTCGCGCGTCGCCTACCAGCCGGCGGCGGACCGCCGACGCGCACCGGCCAAGCCCGGCACGCGCTGAGGTCATCAGCGCGCGGGGCTGGCCGACGCGCAACGATGGTTCAACAAATTGGATGTCGTCCCTGCGAAAGCAGGGACCCATAATCCAGGGCGCAGTTATTGCGCGGGAAGATCACTCCGAGTCTTCGCCAAACCACTCCCCGTGGTTATGGGTCCCTGCTTTCGCAGGGACGACATCGGAGAATGTGGCGGCAGCCCGCTGGATCACCGCTGCCACCTGCAAACCTTAAGTCTGCTCCGCCTTCGCGAAACGATCGTCCAGCGCGTAGCCGGCGCCACGGACGGTGCGGATCGGGTCCTGCTCGCGGCCGAGATTGAGCAGCTTGCGCAGACGGCCGATGTGGACGTCGACGGTGCGCTCGTCGATATAGATGTCACGGCCCCAGACGCTGTCGAGCAGCTGTTCACGCGAGAACACCCGGCCGGGATGCTCCAGGAAGAACTCCAAGAGGCGATATTCGGTCGGGCCGAGGTCGATCGGCCGTCCGGAGCGCGCGACGCGACGCTTCTCGCGGTCGAGCTCGATGTCGCCGTAGGCGAGTATGGTCGCAAGCCGCTCGGGGCTTGCACGCCGGAGCAGGCCTTTCACGCGCGCGAGCAACTCAGGTACCGAGAACGGCTTGACGATGTAGTCGTCGGCGCCGGTCGCAAGCCCCCGCACCCGCTCGCTCTCCTCGCCGCGTGCCGTGAGCATGATGATCGGCAGCTGCTTGGTCTCGGGCCTGGCGCGAAGCCTGCGGCACAGCTCAATGCCGGACAGGCCCGGCAGCATCCAGTCGAGCACGATCAGGTCGGGGATATGCTCCTTGAGGCGGGTGTCGGCGTCATCGCCGCGCATCACCGTCTCGACATCGTAGCCGTCGCCTTCGAGGTTGTAGCGCAATAGCTCGGTCAGCGCTTCCTCGTCCTCAACAACCAGAATGCGTGCGCCCATGGCGTCGTCGCTCCTTAAGTGTTCGGCACGGTCGTGGCGAAGGTCGTCATGTCGCCCTTCGGGCGCTTGTCGGCGATGGCCTGACCTTCGATCATGTAAAAAACGGTCTCGGCGATGTTGGTCGCATGGTCGCCGATCCGCTCGATGTTCTTGGCGCAGAACATCAAATGGATGCAGAACGAGATGTTGCGCGGATCCTCCATCATGTAGGTGAGGAGCTCGCGGAACAGCGAGGTGCAGATCGCGTCGACCTCCTCGTCGCCTTTCCACACCACCATCGCCGCCGGCAGGTCATGCGCGGCATAGGCGTCCAGCACCGACTTCACCTGCTGCTGCACGAGGTCGGTCATGTGTTCCAGGCCGCGGAACAGCTTTAGCGGATGGAAATCGGTCTCGAGCGCGGCGACGCGCTTGCCCATGTTCTTGGCAAGGTCGCCGATCCGCTCCAGATCGGTCGCGACGCGCATGGCGCCAACGATCTCGCGCAAGTCGACCGCCATCGGCTGGCGGCGCGCGATCGTGAGCACGGCGCGCTCCTCGATCTTCTTCTGGAGCGCGTCGATCTCGGCGTCGGTTGCCACCACGCGCTGGCCGAGCGCGACGTCACGGCGGATCAGCGCATCGACGGAATCGACGATCATGCGCTCGGCAAGGCCGCCCATCTCCGCAACGAGCCGCGTGAGCTCTTGCAGGTCGGTGTCGAAGGCCTTTGCGGTATGTTCAGAAGCCATTTCCTGTCTCCTCAGCCGAAGCGGCCGGTGATGTAGTCTTGGGTACGCCGGTCGCTGGGCGACGTGAAGATCTTGCTGGTCTCGTCGAACTCGATCAGCTCGCCGAGATACATGAAGGCGGTCTTGTCCGAGACGCGCGCCGCCTGCTGCATGTTGTGGGTGACGATCGCGATCGTGTAGTTCTCGGCGAGCTCCTGGATAAGCTCCTCGACCTTAGCGGTCGAGATCGGATCGAGCGCCGAGCAGGGCTCGTCGAACAGGATCACCTCGGGACGCACCGCCACGGTGCGGGCGATGCAGAGACGCTGCTGCTGGCCGCCGGAGAGCGACAGGCCGGAGGCGTTGAGCTTGTCCTTGACCTCGTTCCACAGCGCGCCGCCGCGCAGCGCCTTCTCGACGCGGACGTCCATCTCCGATTTGGAGATCTTCTCATAGAGGCGGATGCCGAAGGCGATGTTCTCGTAGATCGTCATCGGGAACGGCGTCGGCTTCTGGAACACCATGCCGACCCGGGCGCGCAGCAGGTTGAGGTCGAGCTTGGAGTCGAGGATGTTGGTCTGGTCCAGCATGAGCTGACCGGTGGCGCGCTGTCCCGGATAGAGATCGTACATCCGGTTGAAGATGCGCAGCAGGGTCGACTTGCCGCAGCCGGATGGGCCGATGAACGCCGTGACGCGATTGGTGCCGAGCGTCAGGTTGATGTTCTTCAGCGCGTGGTGCTCGCCATAATAGAAGTTGAGATTGCGCACCGTCACCTTGGCCGGAGCCTCGGGCAGCGTCGGAGACGCCTGACGCCCGGTGGAACTTACGGAAACGGACAGATCGCTCATTTTGCAGTCCTCTCGGCGCCAAGAATGCGCGCGCCAATGTTCAGGGCAAGCACGGTCAGGGTGATCAGCAGCGCCCCGCTCCAGGCCAACTGCTTCCAGTAGGCATAGGGGCTCTGCACGAAATTGTTGATGGTGACCGGCAGGTTCGCCATCGTCTTGTTCAGGCTGAGGCTGAAGAACTGGTTCGACAAGGCGGTGAACAGCAGCGGCGCGGTC
This sequence comes from Bradyrhizobium sp. UFLA05-112, assembly GCF_053572325.1. Lineage (NCBI taxonomy): Bacteria > Pseudomonadati > Pseudomonadota > Alphaproteobacteria > Hyphomicrobiales > Nitrobacteraceae > Bradyrhizobium > Bradyrhizobium sp. UFLA05-112. The sequence goes on from NZ_JBANBK010000006.1 coordinate 17,275, forward strand.
TCGCCGGCGACGCGTGCGGTGGCGAGCAGCACGCCGGTGATGAGACCGGAGCGCGCCGCGCGGTAGGCGATCCGCTTGATCACCAGCGAACGCGGCAGCCCAAGAGCAGAAGCCGCCTCGCGTAGCGCGTTCGGCACCAGCAGCAGCATGTCCTCGGTGGTGCGCAGCACGACCGGGATCACGATGACGGCCAGCGCCAGCGCGCCGGCGATCGCCGAGAAGCCGCGCATCGGCACCACCACCGCACCATAGATGAACAGGCCGATGATGATGGAGGGTGCCGACAAGAGGATGTCGTTGATGAAGCGGATTACCGAGGTCAACTTGTCGTTGCGACCGTATTCGGCGAGATAGGTCCCGGCGAACAGGCCAAGCGGCGCGCCGATGCCGACGCCGATCACGGTCATGATGATCGAACCGATGATGGCGTTGCGCAGGCCGCCTTCGGTCGAGCCCGGAGGCGGAGTGTCCGCGACGAAGATCTGAAGGTTCAGACCGGTGAGGCCGTTGTAAAGCAAGGTGATCAGGATCAGCGCGAGCCAGGTGACGCCGAAGGCGGCGGCAGCGATGCAGAGACCACGGATGACGATGTCCTTGCGGCGGCGGCGTGCGTAGATCGGGTTCATGTTACTTCCCCGCCTTCTTTTCGAGACGCAGCAGCATCAGCCGCGCGCCGGCGAGCACGAAGAACGTCAGCACGAACAGCAGCAGGCCGAGCAGGATCAGGCCGGACTGATGCAGGCCGTCGCTTTCGGCGAACTCGCTGGCGATCGCCGCCGAGATGGTCGTGCCTGGGGCGAAGATCGACGACGAGATGCGGAAGGAGTTGCCGATGATGAAGGTCACCGCCATGGTCTCACCCAGCGCACGTCCGAGTGCCAGCATGACGCCGCCGATGATGCCGACGCGCGTGTAGGGGATCACCACGCTGCGCACGACTTCCCAGGTGGTGCAGCCGACGCCATAGGCGGCTTCCTTCAGGACCGGCGGCACGGTCTTGAACACGTCGACCGAGATCGAGGTGATGAAGGGAAGCACCATGATCGCGAGGATCAGCGAGGCGTTGAACAGGCTGAGATAGGACGGCGGGCCGGCGAAGATCGCGCCCAGCACCGGAACGCCGTCGAACAGCTTGATCATGAAGGGCTGGAAGGTGTTGGCCAGGAACGGACCCAGCACGAAGAAGCCCCACATGCCGTAGATGATCGAGGGAATGCCGGCGAGCAACTCGACCGCCATGCCGATCGGGCGGCGCAGCCATTGCGGGCAGAGCTCGGTGAGGAAGATCGCGATGCCGAGGCCGACGGGAATGGCGATCAGCATTGCGATGAAGGAGGTGACGAGCGTGCCGTAAATCGGCCCGAGCGCGCCGAGCACCGGCGGATCGGCAGAGGGCGCCCAACGTTGGGTCCACAGGAAGGCGAGGCCGTATTCCCTGATGGCCGGGAAGGCGCCGACGATCAGCGACACGATGATGCCGCCGAGGATCAGGAGGACCGAGATCGCGCTGAGCCGCGTGATCCAATAGAAGGTCATGTCGCCGAGCTTGAACGCGCTCAAGGCCTTGGCGCGATCATATGGTCCGGCGTCGTCGACGATATCGCTTTGAACGGCCATCTCTGCCACGCCGATCCCCTGTACCAATTTATCTACGCTTATTGTCGGTCTCGTGCCCCGGATGCGGCGCAGCGCGAAGCGGTGCGACGCTGATCCGGGGCCGAAGTTATTGCACCCAAAGTCTTCTGGGTCCCGGCTCAGCGGCGCGTCATTTCATGCCGTACCGCGTCCGGGAGACGAGAGCCGCTGCGATCAGCTCTTGATCTCGGCAGCCCAGGTCTTCTCGATCAGCTGGACGACGCTGTCCGGCATCGGGATGTAGTCGAGCTCCTCGGCCGCCTTGCTGCCGTTCTTGAAGGCCCAGCGGAAGAACTTGATGGCTTCCTGCGAGGCCGCCTTGTCGGTGGCGTCCTTGTGCATCAGGATGAAGGTCGCCGCGGTGATCGGCCAGGACTTGTCGCCGGGCTGGTCGGTCAGGATGACGTAGTAGCCCGGAGCCTTGCCCCAGTCGGCGTTGGACGCGGCCGCCTGGAAGGCCTCGACGGTCGGCTGCACCGGCTTGCCGGCCTTGTTGACGAGACCGGTGTAGGTCAGCTTGTTCTGCTTGGCATAGGCGTACTCGACATAACCGATCGAGTTCTTGGTCTGGCTGATGTTGCCCGACACGCCCTCGTTGCCCTTGGCGCCGACACCGACCGGCCATTCGACGGCCGTGCCCTCACCGACCTTGCTCTTCCAGTCCGCGCTGGCCTTGGAGAGGTAGTTGGTGAAGTTGAAGGTGGTGCCCGAACCGTCCGAGCGGCGGACCACGGTGATCGCGTCCGACGGCAGCTTCACGTTCGGATTGAGCTTCTTGATGGCAGCATCATCCCACTTGGTGATCTTGCCGAGGTAGATGTTGGCGAGGGTCTCGCCGTCGAAGGTCAGCTCGCCGGCCTTCACGCCCTCGATGTTGACCACGGGGACGATGGCGCCCATGACCATCGGCCACTGAACGAGGCCGTCCTTCTCGAGCTGCTCGGCCTTGAGTGGCGCATCGCTGGCGCCGAAGGTCACGGTCTTGGCCTGGATCTGCTTGATGCCGCCGCCGGAGCCTATCGACTGATAGTTCAGACCGTTGCCGGTCTCCTTTTTGTAGGCGTCAGCCCACTTCGAATAGATCGGGAACGGGAACGTCGCGCCGGCGCCGGTGATGTCGGCAGCGAAGGCCGACGTCGATGCGGCCACCAGGCCAGCAGCGACGATAGTTTTGATGAAATTCATGCTGGTCTCCATAGTGGGGAGCGAAGCGCCATGCGCGCCCGATCGCGCTCCCGCGCCGCCCCTTTAGGAGCGATCGGTAGTGCTTTTACGAAGGTTTCGTGACAGTCGGATGACAGGCTTAAGCGCCTGAGATAGCTGGATTTTCAGCTTGCAGCTGGGGGCTTGGCCTGGGGAAAACAGGCCGTGAAAGTGGCGCCCTGTTTGAGCACGCTTTCGATCAAAAGCCGGCCGCGGTGCCGGTTAACGATATGTTTCACCAGCGATAATCCGAGGCCCGTCCCGCCCTGCGAGCGACTGTCGCCGACGTCAACCCGGTAGAACCGCTCGGTCAGCCTTGGCAGGTGTTCCGGTGCAATTCCGGGGCCGAAGTCGCGCACCAGGACGCGGATTTCCGGCGAGCCGTCAGCCGCCGTGACCATGCCGAGCGAGACGATCACCCGCCCGCCCGAGGCGCCGTATTTCAGCGCGTTCTCGATCAGGTTCTCGAACAGCCGCAACAATTCCTCGCGGTCGCCCGCGATCATCACCGCCGTCTCCGGCAGATTGATCTCGACGTCCACCTGCCGCTCGCGCGCCAGCGGTTCGAGCCCATCAGCGACCTGGCGGATGATCGGCACGACATCGACCAGCGTGTCGGGCCGCACATGCGCCGACAATTCCACCCGCGAAAGCGACAACAGATCGTCGATCAGGCGCGCCATGCGGGTCGCCTGGGTGTGCATGATGCCGAGGAAGCGCTCGCGCGCCCTGGGATCGTCCTTGGCCTGGCCCTGAAGCGTGTCGATGAAGCCGGAGAGCGCGGCCAGCGGCGTGCGCAGCTCGTGGCTGGCATTGGCGACGAAATCGGCGCGCATCTCCTCGACCCGGCGTAGCGGCGTCTGATCGTGGAAGGTCATCAGCATGCATTTGTCAGCGCCGCCGAACGTGGTCGGCACCGGAACCGGTGTGATGATCAGCTCCATCCAGCGGTCGACCGGCACGTGATCGAGATAGTCGGCGCGGCGCGGCTCGGATGTAGCGATCGCCTCGCGCAGCGCGGTGATGATCTCCGGCGAGCGCAGCGCGAACTGGGCGAGCTCGTTCTTGCGCAGCGCTGGCGCGAGCTGGGCTGCGGCAGCATTGAGATGGATGACGCGCCCGGCGCGATCGAGCAGCACGGCCGGGTCCGGCATGCCCGAGACAACCGCGGCCACCGCCGCGTTTTCGACCGGGTTGATGCGGCGGACGTCGTCGCGCGAGGCGGCGGTATCGTGCAGGCGCCAGGGGATCAGCGCGGCCGCGGCGATGCAGAGAAACACCGCCACAGCCCGCGTCGCCGACAATTCCCCGAGCGAGACCACCACCGACAGCGCCAGCGCCGCCGCGATCAGGATGATCGCCGAATGCCGCAGCCGATCGGACCAGGGCTGGACCGAGGGAGAAGGGTGGGCGTCGATCGCCATCGGGGCAGGCTTCTCCTTAAGAATTGTAGGCCGGTCAGGCGCTCTTGTCGCTGCGCTCTCTCACGTAAGCGGCTTCGCGCGCAGGGCCGGGATCGAGCTTGAGGGCCGCCTGCTGCAGGCGTTTCGATCGGGCTCCGATAATAACCTCTCGAAACGTCAGCAAGATTACAGATATGACAAAGGGCGAAAGATAATAGAGGACGCGGAACAGCAGCATTCCCCCGAGGAGCTCCTCGCGGTCCATCTGCCACAGCCCGACCAGCATGGCGGCATCGAATACGCCGAGACCTCCGGGGGAGTGGCTGGCGAAGCCGAGCAGTGTGGCGGAGACGAAGATCACAGCGACCACGACGAAGCCGAGATTGGGCTCGTCCGGCACCAGCACGTACATCGCGAGCGCGCAGAAGCCGAGATCGACGATGCCGATCGCGATCTGGAGCAGCGTCAGCGGGCCGCCCGGCAGCACCACCGTCCATGGACCACGACCGACCACGCGCGGCTGGGTCCAGACCCACACGACATAGGCGACCAGCGCGACGATGATCGCCATCGCGACCAGCCGGTTGAGCCAGGGGGGCAGCTGGTCGATCGAGGCCGCAGCTTCGGGGTGATAGGTGATCCCGAGGCCGAGCACGGCGGCGTTGCCAAGCCAGAAGGTCAGGCCGGCGAGGAAACAGATCTTGGCGACGTCGATCGCGTTGAGGCCCCAGGCCGAGTAGATGCGATAGCGCACCGCGCCGCCGGTGAAGACGCTGGCGCCGACATTGTGGCCGATCGAGTAGCTGGTGAAGGCCGCGAGCGCATTGATGCGGTAGGGCACATGGGCGTGGCCGATCGCACGCGTCGCGAACAGATCGTAGAAGGTCAGGGTGAAATAGCCGGCGGCCACGAACAGCGCCGCCATCGCAATCTGGCTCGGCTCGGTGCTCTTGATCGCCTCGACCACCTCGTTGAAGTCGATGCCGCGCAGCATGTGATAGAGCACGTAGCAAGCGATGCCGATGACCGTCACGCTGATCACGACGCCAAGCTTATGCAGGATTTGCTTCTGGCGCAGAAACGTCATGGCCCTGCGTATGGCTTCCAGCATCTAGACCTCGAACTACGCTTCCGCGGCCATAGCGGCCGGCGAACGGGCGAACGTACAGATAGCCGGCGACCCCTTGGCGCCGGCTCCAGCTTCGCGCATGCTCCCCGACCCTCCAGTAGCGCGTTTTGGGCCGGAGTGGAATTCGCCAATAAGCGCAAAAACGCGTTTCTTCAATATTTTAGGCGGGTATCCGCGCTTGCCTTGCACCGTTTGGCTCTTTTCCGCGACGGCCTCTGCCGAATCTGTATCGCGATCCTGCGTACGGGCCGTGAAGTTTTGATGATTTCACCCGGACAATGTTCCGCTGCGGCTTAAGCCGGCGTCAATCTTTGGCCCCGCGATCGGCGGTGGTAAAGGCAGGCCGGAACGCGATTTGGCATGCGCCGAAGCGCGGCGACCCTGTGCGGCGCCCAAGGCGCAGTCATCAGGGCAGTCCGGCGCCTTGCGCATAGGCAGGGTGCAAGCGCAAAGCTCAGGCCGCGGGCGCGCTGCGCGAGACGACCCGGTCGCGGAGGCATGCGCCGATGGTGCAGCCGACGAGATAGCAGCCGAACATGGTAAGGCCGAGGTCGAGCCAGTAGCCGAAGCGGCCGGGGACCACACGGGCGAGCGCCGCCGCGACGAGGGCCGCCGCGAGGACCGCGAGCCAGCGCGCAAGCACCTTCGAGGTGCCGTTACCGCGCTGGACCACCGAGATCCAACCCATCGCCAGCCCGAGCAGCAGCGATCCGACCAGCCAACCCCAATGGAACGCCAACAGAAATGACATGTCATCTCACCAGAAATTCGATGCGGCGGTTTTGTGCCTTGCCTTCGTCGGTATCGTTGCCGGCGACCGGCTGCGTGCTGCCATAGCCGACTGCCGTGAAGCGATCGGCCGGAAGGCCCGCCTTGACGAGATAGTCGATCACCGCCTGGGCGCGCTTCTCCGACAGCGCCTGATTGAAGGCATCCTCGCCGTCGGAATCGGTGTGGCCCGCCACCTCGATGGTGGCGTTCGGGCACCGCAGCGCCGTTTCGATGAGGCGATCGAGGAGACCTGCGGAATCCGGATCGATCGTGGCGCGCTTCGGCTCGAAGCGGATCTTGCCCTTGGTCAGGAGCTCGGAGAACAGCTGTTGACAGACCGTGCCGTCGACCGGACCTGCGGCGGGCTTCACGGTGATTTCCGGCTTGTACTGCCAGGTCTTGGGAAAATCCTTGCCGAGGCCTGCGCGGATATCGGCTGCCGCGCCCTCATAGAGCGCATCGCCCGACAGCTTCACCTCACGATCCGTCACCACCAGCGTGCCGGTCGAGAGCCGTGACAGAGCCCCAAGCGCGGCAACCACCGAATTGCCGAACGAAGCAGGCGCGCCAATGCTGGCCTTGAGATTGTCGACGACCTTCTCGCCGAAGAATTTTTGCCCTGCCGCCGTGGCGATGACCGCGTGGACGTTGTTGTCGGGGACGTAGCCGGTTAGCGTCACGGTCGCCGCGACCGGATCCTTGTAGGCCTGGAAGATGTAAGGCGGCGCCTTGATGTCGTTGGTCGCGACCGAAATACCCTCAGGCAAATTCTTCAGCGCCGCCGCAATGGCTTCTCGGCCGCCGAGTTCGCGCGCCATGCCGGACAGGCTGACGTTGGTGTCGGATATCGTGATCTTGCCGTCCTTGAGCTTGCCGACCTGGTCGAGCAGGAGCATCGCGGCATTTTCGAAGCGCGGCGGCGCACCGCGCGCCAATCCCATCTGATCGGCGACCTCGATGCCGCCGAGGTCCTTGCGGGCGGCCTCCACCAGCCGGCCCTTCACCCCCGGCAACGGCGCGCTGCCGGACAGGGTGACCCGGACGACGTCCCGTTCGGCGTTCCAGACGAAGGGCTTGGCCTCGGGAACCAGCCGGGTCTGGTCGTCGACCAGACGCACGCCCGGCACGGTTTCGACCGCCGTGACGGCGTCGCGGCGGCCCTCCTCCGAGAACGCTTCGGCGGCAAAAGTGACGTCGCGGCCGGCCACCGCGATCCGGGTCTTGTCCAGAACGGTGTTCTTCAGCGCGGCAGCGGAGCGGGCAGACAAGTCGGCTTCCAGCGGCAAAGTGTCATTCCAGGCCGCAATTCCCCACATGATGGCCAAGGGGATCAACCCCGGCCACCATTTGCTGGCCCACTTGAAAAGCTTCTGCATTCGACGACCCGAACCTCTGGAACCGGAGACAAAACAAACCCTTGACGGGCTGTCAAACCGGAAATGGCGGCCTTGTGAAGGCTCTGGATGAGCAACCGGACTAACTTTTTCTTCAAGGGTCTTCCCCTAGGTTGACCGTGGAATGCCGGGGTCAACCAGCCTTCGATGAAACAACTGCGCAACAACGTCATCCGCGTCGGGCTGGAAGCACTCTATTTCAGCGGGGCGCACCACCTCCTGCGGCCGCTGCTCGCCGGCGTCGGCGCCATTTTCATGCTGCACCATGTGCGACCACCTCGGGAGGATGCGTTCCAGCCCAATCGGCATCTCGAGGTCACGCCGGACTTCCTGCGCGCCACGCTGTGCCATCTGCGCTCGCACGACATCGACATCATCTCGATGGACGAATTGCATGATCGGCTCGCGCAGGGCCAGTTCACCCGCCGCTTCGCTGCCTTCACGCTCGACGACGGCTACCGCGACAACCGCGATTTTGCCCTCCCCGTGCTGCGCGAATTCGGCGCACCTTCGACCATCTATGTCACGAGCGATTTCGCCGAGGGGACCGGACGTCTCTGGTGGATCGCACTTGAGGCCGTCATCGCCAAGGCGAGTCACATCGACGTGCAGATCGGCCATGCCGCGCTCCGTCTCGATGCGACGAGCGCGCCTGCGAAACAGGCCGCGTTCGACCGCATCCATGACTGGCTGCGCGCGTTGCCGGGCGAGCACGACCTTCAGCGCGAGATCACGGCGCTCTGCACGAAGCACGGTGTCGACATGGCGGCGCTCTGCCGCGACCTCTGCCTGTCCTGGGACGAGCTGAAGGCGCTGGCGGCGGATCCGCAGGTCGCGATCGGCGCCCACACCATCAGCCATTGCAACCTTGCCAAGCAGAGCGAGGAGATTGCCGCGCAGGAGATGGCGGTGGGCCGCGTGCGCATCGAGCACGCGCTCGGACGCCCCGTGCAGCACCTCGCCTATCCCTATGGCGACCGCCATGCCGCGGGCGAACGCGAATTCGCGCTGGCCGCGGCGAGCGGTTTCAAGACCGCGGTGACCACGCGCCCGGGCATGTTGTTCGCCGAAAATGCCGGTTACCCGACCGCACTGCCGCGCGTCTCGCTCAACGGCAATTATCAGGATGCCCGCATCCTGCCGGTGCTGACCTCGGGCGCTGCCACCGCAATGTGGAACGGCTTCCGCCGGTTTGCGGCGGCGTAGCCTCCCTCTCCGCTGTCGCCGCGGCAAAGGCCGGGACGACATCGAAGGGCCTGGCGTGCTGTCGTGTCCAGCGACCTACGACTCGATCTTCACATATTCGAAATCGCCGGGCTTGTTGTCGATGCCGACTTTCGGCGGCGAGATCCAGGACGCGAACTGGCCGATCTCGGTGACGGGCTTCATCAGGGAAGCGATGAAGTCGCCGTCGTTCGTTGACGGCAGCCAGTCGTCCTTGCGCTTGGCCCAGGTGGCGTCGTCGATCAGGATGCCCTCGGGCGTGGCGTGCACGTCCTTGAACTCGCCGATGTGCCGGTGGAACGTGACGTGCGGCACCGTCAGCTTGAAGTCGTAGCCCGCCGTCGAGATCACCTTGTTCCAGCGCAGCATGCCCTTGACGCAGTCCTGGGTGTAGTCGTCGCGCAGCCGCATGTTGAGCGCTGTCAGCGCCGGCTCGTCGACCATCTTGATCTGGCCGTCGACGAACTTCATGACCGGGTAGGTCGCGGTCTTGAGCTGGTGATCGTCCTCGATCGAGGTTTCCTTGTAGCGGCCCTTGATACCGGCGTTGAACGCGTTCGCAGCGTTGGTCGATACTTCCGAGCCGAACAGGTCGAGCGACAGTGAATAGTGCAGGTTCAGCTTCTTCTGGATGGTCGGCAGGTCGATGACGCCGAGCGCACGCACCTTGGCGATGTCGTTGGGGTCGGAGATGCCCGCCTCGCTCATCGCCTCGCAGGTCCGCTGCACCACGCGGGTGATGCCGGTCTCGCCGACGAACATGTGGTGCGCCTCTTCGGTCAGCATGAAGCGGCAGGTGCGCGACAACGGATCGAAGCCCGACTGCGCGAGGCTGTGCAGCTGCATCTTGCCGTCGCGGTCGGTGAAATAGGTGAACATGAAGAAGGACAGCCAGTCGGGCGTCGCCTCGTTGAAGGCGCCGAGCATGCGCGGCGCATCCGCGTCACCCGAGCGACGGCGCAACAATTCGTCCGCCTCCTCGCGGCCGTCGCGGCCGAAATATTTCTGCAGCAGATACACCATCGCCCAGAGGTGACGGCCTTCCTCGACATTGACCTGGAACAGGTTGCGCATGTCGTAGAGCGAGGGCGCGGTCTTGCCGAGATGGCGCTGCTGCTCGACGGAAGCGGGTTCGGTGTCGCCCTGGATCACGATCAAGCGGCGCAGCATCGCGCGATGCTCGCCGGGGACCTCCTGCCAGGCCGGCTCGCCATAGTGCTCGCCGAACGGCACGACGCGGTTCTCTTCCTGGGGAGCAAGGAGGATGCCCCAGCGATAGTCGGGCATGCGCACATAGTCGAACTTGGCCCAGCCGCGCGGATCGACCGAATAGGCGGTGCGCAGGTAAACGAGCGATTCCTGGAAGCCGTCCGGGCCCATGTCGCTCCACCAGTCCATGTAGCCGGGATGCCAGCCTTCCAACGCCTTCAGCACCTGGCGGTCTTCGGCGAGATTCACGTTGTTAGGAATCTTGGTCGAGTAATCGACGTTCATGATGTTCATGTTCATGGCCGTGCTCCTTGCGATCTCGTGTCCCGGACGCGGTGCAACGCGAAGCGTTGCGCCGGTGAGCCGGGACCCATATGGTCCGTCCGGGTCCCGGTTCTGCGCAGCGTCACTTCGTGCCGCAGCGCGCCCGGGACGCGAAAGTCATCAAACCCGCGTCATATCGAATTTCGGCTTCTGGCCGCTGCCGTAGCGGCGCAGCGCGCCTTCCTCACCGACCGCGTTCGGGCGCTGGAAGATCCAGTTCTGCCATGCGGTCAGGCGCGCGAAGATTTTTGACTCCATCGTCTCCGGACCAACGAAGCGCAGGCTCGCTTCCATGCCGGTGAGGCTGTCGGGCGAGAAGCTCGCCCGCTCCTCGAGGAACACGCGGACCTCGTCGTCCCAGTCGATGTCGTCGAGCGCGAAGGTGACGAGGCCAAGCTCCTCGGCCTCCTCGGCGTCGAGGCTGATCCCGACGGTGGCTTCCGCCCGCTCCACATCGGACGGATCGGCCTGGAAACGCGATTGCAGGCGGGTCAGCCCGTGGCTCATCGGATAGGGGCCGAAATTCATCGCGGAGAGCTCGATCGAGGGCGGCGGACGATTGTCGCCCTGGCGGGTGCCGATCAGCATGTACGAGCGGTCGGCGGCGAAGACGAGCTCGGCGAGCGTGCCGGCAAAGCAGGAGCCGGGCTCGACCAGCGTCACCAGCGTGCGCGAGGTGACGTCGATGCGCTTGAGCACGCGCTTCCAGTAATGGCGGATCTCGTTGACCAGCCAGTGCGTCTTATTGGCTTCGAGGAAAGCGTCGCAGGCGAGCACATGGGCGCGCTCGCCATGGCTCTTGAACACGAGCATCGCGACCTCGAGCTCGTTGATGCGCAGGTGCAGGATCGCATCGTCGAGCTCGCGCGCGACCTGGAGCGGCCAGAAGGATGCGCCCTGCGCCAGCAGGCCGTCGATGTCGGCAGGCGGGGCAGCCTCCGGCGCCTTGATCGAGATGGTGGCGATGCGCGCGGCGCGATCGATATCGACGCTCACGAAGCCATAGCTGATGCTGGTCTCATCGATGATGCGCTTGAGCGGGGTGAGCGCAATGCCCTCGCCGCTTCCCTTGCGCTTGGATGACGCTGCAAATTCCTTGGCGCGCTCGGTGATCTTCGCCTCGAGCTTGGAGTTCGGGGCGATTTCGTCGACGAGCCGCCAGGCGACGGCGCGCTTGCCCTTCACGCCTTCCTCGATGGTGCAGAAGAAGTCGGCGTGGTCGCGGCGCACCTTGCGCTTGTCGACGACGCGCGTGAGCCCGCCGGTACCCGGCAGCACGGCAAGCAGCGGCACTTCGGGCAGCGCCACGGCGGAGGAGCCGTCATCGGCAAGGATGATGTGGTCGGTTGCGAGCGCCAGCTCATAGCCGCCGCCGGCGGCCGAGCCGTTCACGACAGTGATGAAGCGCTGGCCGGAATTCTCCGAGGAGTCTTCCATGCCGTTGCGGGTCTCGTTGGTGAACTTGCAGAAGTTGACCTTGTGGGCATGGGTCGAGCCGGCGAGCATGCGGATGTTGGCGCCAGCGCAGAACACGCGGTTCTTGGCCGAGCGCATCAGCACGACCTTCACTTCGGGGTGCTCGAAGCGCAGCCGCTGGATCGCATCGGCAAGCTCGATGTCGACGCCGAGGTCGTAGGAATTGAGCTTGAGCTGGTAGCCCTCGAACAGGCCGCCGTTTTCGTCGACGTCCATGGTCAGCGTCGCGACCTCGCCGGCGATCGCGAGCTTCCAGTGCCGGTAGCGCGACGGATCTGTCTGGAAATCGATGAATTTCGCACCGCCTGCGAGACGACGATCTTCCCCGGCCATGGGCCACCCTTGAGCTCGATTATGCGCGTCTGGCTTTAACCTTTTCATGCAAAATAGTGCATCTTTCAGGCCGCGTCTAGTCCGTTGCGATCAATACATGCATTTTGCTTCATGATTACTCGGGGCGCGGAATCGTCCCGAGCGGGACCCAATCGGCCTTCGACAACAGCTTCGGGCGGCCGAGCTTGGCCTGGAGAAGAGCGACGAGCGCCTCGGTCGGAAAGCGGTCGACGAAGCCGTCACCGGCTGCGGATGCCTTGCGTGTCCGGAGCTCGCGCAGCTCCTCCAGCGCCTCGCCAAACAGGCGCGAGGCCGAATGCGGCCTGACGATGCGCAACCGCAGATTCGCGTTGGCAACATAGATGCAGGCGCGGAGCAGGATGCGCTCGCGGCCACGCTGGGGAGCTGCCGCCCACACCGCTTCCAGGACCTCCTGCGATTCCCAGAAGTAGCCGCGATCGTTCAGCGCGAGTCCATAGCGCAGCGCGGGATGTCGTGCCGGCACATGGCCGCGGAACGCCGGCGGCACGAGCGCCTTGGCCATGTCGAGCGTTTCGCAATCGGCGTCGAGATCGGTTTCACCGGGCACATAGGCCCATTGCGGCCACGGCAAGGAGCCGGCCACGGGTGGTCGCGCAATCATCGGAGCGAAGCCTCCGATGATTCATGCCGCATGTCCCTCAAGACCCCGGTCGGCGCGCAACGCCGCCTGGGCAAATTCTGCAATAGCGTCAAGCGTCGCCCCCGGCGCTTCACGATGCGGAGCGTGCCCCGCCTCTGAAATGACTTTCAAATCTACCGGACAATAACATTCTTCCTGCGCAATCTCGACCTGTCGCATGGTCCCGTATTGGTCATCCACACCTTGAACGACCAGGACGGGGACGCGGATATAGGCGAGGTACTCGGAAATATCCCAGTTGCGGAATTTTGGGTCGAGCCAGGCGCCGTTCCAGCCATGAAAGGCGTTATCGACGTCCTTGTGCCAGCGCGCCAGTTTCGCTCTTAGATCAGTGGTCTCGTAGGTCCTCTTGATCTCGGCGATCGACTTCACCGAGATGTCCTCGACGATGAAATGCGGCGCGATCAGCACAAGGCCTTGCAGGCGGTGATCCTGATGTGAACCTGCGTAAATAGTCGCGATCGAGGCGCCGTCGGAATGGCCGAGCAACAGTCCGCGCCTGAAGGCAATCGCGTCGAGCACCCCCGGCAACACGTCGAGCGCCTCGCGATGCATGTAGTCGAGCGTTCGCGGCAACGTCACCGAGCTCGACTGACCATAGCCCGCCCGCGAATAAAGGAAGATGCCGGCGCCGGTAGCGGCCTGCAGCTTTTCCGGAAAGTCGCCCCATAAGCCGACTGAGCCGAGCCCCTCATGCAACATGACGATGGTCGACGCATTCGCGGATTTCGGCGCAAGCCATTTGTATTCGAGGTTGGCGCCGCCGATGGTGAGGAAGCCTGTGGGGGCGAGATTGGTCATGCTGTCACTCTGCTCTCCGTCGTCATGCCCGGGCTTGACCCGGGCATCCACGTCTATCCTCAATCACGGTGGCGCGTGGATGGCCGGGACAAGCCCGGCCATGACGACCTGCTGCTAGTTCGCGCCTGCGCGCAGCTTGAAGCGCTGGATCTTGCCGGTTGCCGTCTTCGGCAAGGACTCCACGACGTCGATCCAGCGCGGATATTTCCAGGGGCCGATCTTCTGCTTGACGTGCTCCTTCAGCATCTCCTGGAGATCGCTGGCCTTGGCGCCGGGACGCAGCACCACGAAGGCTTTCGGCTTCAACAGGCCTTCCGGATCGGCTTCGGGAACGACGGCGGCTTCCAGCACGGCCGGGTGCGTGATCAGCGCGCTCTCGACCTCGAACGGCGACACCCAGATGCCGGAGACCTTGAACATGTCGTCGGAGCGTCCGCAGAAGGTGTAGCGGCCCTCGGCGTCGCGGACATATTTGTCGCCGGTGCGCGTCCACGGACCTTCGAAGGTGCGGCGGCTCTTGTGGCGCTGGTTCCAGTAGCCCTCACCGGCCGAGGGGGCATCGACCAGCAGCTCGCCGACCTCGCCGTCCGGCACATCATGGCCGGCTTCGTTGACCAGCCGCACCGCATAGCCCGGCACCGGCTTGCCGGACGAGCCGTATTTGATGTCGCCCGGCGCGTTCGACAGGAAGATGTGCAAGAGCTCGGTCGAGCCGACACCGTCGAGGATGTCGACGCCGAAGCGCGCCTTCCAGGCATTGCCCACCGATTCCGGGAGCGCCTCGCCGGCGGAAGTGCAGATGCGCAGGGCCTTGCCGCCGCGCTCCTGCTTGCCGGCTTCGTCATTGAGCATGGCCGCGAACAGCGTCGGCACGCCGTAGAAGATGGTCGGGTTGTATCGGTTCATCAGCTCGAACATGCGCGCTGGCGTCGGCCGCTCGGTGTTCAGCACAGTGGTGGCGCCGACCGACATCGGAAAGGTCAGCGCATTGCCAAGGCCATAGGCGAAGAACAGCTTTGCCGCGGACAGACAAACGTCGTCCTCGCGAATGCCGAGCACCTGTTTGGCATAGGTGTCCGCGGTCGCCTGCAAGCTCGAATGCAGGTGGCGCACGCCTTTGGGCATGCCGGTCGAGCCTGATGAATAGAGCCAGAACGCCGGCTCGTCCGGATGCGTAGCAGCGGTCGCGAAATCATCGGTCTCTTGTGCAAGTTCTTCCGCGAGCTGCTTGTGGCCGTTCTGCTTGTTGCCGGAGACGACGACATGGTCGAGATCCGGCATGCGGCCGACGATGTCCTTGATGACGGGATAGAGCGCCTCGGACACGAACAGCACACGCGCGCGACAATCGGCGAGGATGTAGGCGTATTGCTCCGCGGTCAGCAGGGTGTTGAGCGGCACCGGCACGATGCCGGCGCGGATTGCGCCGAGAAACAGAAGCGGAAAATCGATCGTGTCGAGCATGATCATCGCCACGCGCTCCTCGCGGCGAACGCCGAGACGGCGCAGCATGTTGGCCGCGCGACGCGTCTGTTGCTGGAGCTCGCGGTAAGTCAGGCGGGAGACGGTATCGTCGAAGACGAGCTTGTTACCCCTGCCCTCCGCGATGTTACGGTCGAGCAGCCAGGTCACCGCGTTGTAGGATGCCTCGCTCACGGACTTCTCCCCCGAATTTTGAATTATAATTCATAGAAAGACACTCCGTCGGCTTGCTGTCAATGCCATCAGGCATTATGTTTCCGACAAATGCGCCGCCGGACATCCGCTAAAGAAGGCAAATGACCGAAAGTCCCGACGCCGAATCCCAATTCCTCGAACAGCTTGGCCAGCGCGTGCGCACCATGCGCGCGCTGCGCGGAATGTCACGAAAAGTGCTCGCCAAGGTGTCCGGCATTTCCGAACGCTACATCGCCCAGCTCGAAAGTGGCAAAGGCAACGTCTCGATCGTGCTGCTCAGGCGCGTGTCGAACGCGATGGGCGCGCATCTGGAAGACCTGCTGCCGACGATCGAGCCAGCGCCGGACTGGCAGATGTTCCGCGATCTCCTGCGCAAGGCGACGCCTGGCCAGATCGCGCAGGCCAAGGACCTGCTCGCCGGCGGCAGCGCGTCGGCGCCGCGGCGCGCGCCGTTCTGCGGTATCGCGCTGATCGGCCTGCGCGGCGCAGGCAAGTCCACGCTTGGCAAGATCTTGGCGAAGAAGATCGGCTGGAGCTTCGTCGAGCTCAACAAGGCGATCGAGGAGCAGAACGGGCTTTCGATCGCCGAGATCATCGCGCTTTACGGCCAGGAAGGCTTTCGCCGCATGGAGCAGGCGGCGCTGCAACAGCTCCTCGCACGCCACGAGTTGATGGTGCTCGCAACCGGCGGCGGCATCGTCTCGGAGCCACTGACCTTCGACCAGATCCTGTCATCCTTTTACACGATCTGGCTGAAAGCCGAGCCCGAAGAGCACATGGCGCGCGTGCGCCGCCAGGGCGACCTGCGCCCGATGGCCGACGACCGCTCCGCGATGACGGAGCTGCGCAACATCCTGCTCAGCCGCGAGCCGCTGTATTCGCGGGCGACGGCGGTAGTGGATACTGCGGGGCTGAGCGTAGACGCCGCGGCGGCGCGGCTGATCGATGCGGTGCGGCCGGTGCTGCAGAACGAAGCGCGCAGCTTCGGGCTGCGCAGCGTGGCGCTGTAAGCGCGCGGCGGCGCCGGCGACGTAATTCCCGCCATCTCCGACATCGAGGAAGCGCGGGTTCAATCCACCTCGAGATAATCCGCCCCCGGCAATTCCGGAAACCGCGCCGTCGGCAGCGCCTGGTACCAGAACGCGACTGATGCGACGTCGTCCTGCAACGGCAGGTATTTCGGCTCCTTCACGCCGGAGCGCCAGCCGAGTGCCTGCATCGTCACGCGCAGATCGCTCTGGAAGCGCACGGGATCGGGGATGTGCCAGCGGTACATGCCAAAGCGCTGCTGCGACTTGTAGACGCCGTCGGGACGGATCACCTGCGGCAGGCCGGCATAGGGCGTGGTGAACTCGAGATAGCGCGACACTGGCCCACCGCTCGCACCGGGATTGGCGAGCTGCCACGGCACGCGCGGATCGAAATTATAGGCGCCGCCAAAATAATCCTCGGTGCCGGTCCCGCAGACGGTCGGAAATTCACCGTCGCCGTCGATGAAGAATTTTATCTCGCCCTCGCCCCACCAGCCATTGTTGTTCGAGCCCCAGGCCATGTAGGTGCCGATATAGTGGCCGTGCCCGGTGACGCCGTCGAGCAGCGTGTGGACCTCCTTGTACGGCACCGGATTGGCGCGGCGAAACTGCGCATGAAAATAGGCGCAATCTTCCGGCACATCCGTCAGCGCGTAGTTGATCTGGTAATAGATGGTCTGCGCCTCCTCGTTGCGGTTCTCCAGAGTGACGCGCGCACGCTTGCGGAACGGCATTTCCCAATAGCAGTTGAAGCCGCGGCCCGGATTGACGCAGACGGCGAGCGAGGACACCTGCGCAAATTCCTCCCAGCCACAGGCGAAGAAGTCGCCGACGGGGCATTCGACGCTCGGGTGCGCTTGGTCATCCCAATAGATGCGCAGGATGGAGTGGCGCAGACGGCCGCGCGAAATCGTCATCCAGATCTGCTGGATCGCGCCCGCGCCTTCGATGTCGGCAAGCGTAAAGGTCGCGCCGGGCGCGATGACGACGTAAGGTGAAATCTTCCAGCCTCGTCCGAGATCGCGCGCCTGAGGTGCTGCCGGGCCATCGACGGCCATGCCGCCCTTGCCTTTCTCGCCAGTGAAATTTTCCGGACTGATCGAGCGCGACCGCGCGTTCGACAGGCGCGAGAGATTGCCGAGATGGAGGCCTAGTCCGGAGAATGTCATTGTGAGTCTTACCTTGCTGCACGGCGGTCGGTGATCGAGGCACGAAACTAGCCTAGTCCGTACGGGAGCGTGCAAACAGGTCGTAGGGTGGGTTAGCGAAGCGTAACCCACCTCTTTCGTTTCCGCGTTTACAGAAGTGGTGGGTTAGGCCTCCGGCTAAACCCACCCTACACAGCCCAGCTATACCGACCAGTAATTCGCATGCTGGTAGGCGCGCGAGCGGTCGCCCCAATCGAATTCCTCGCCGTCGAACTCGCACGGGCCGGTGCTCAGCTCGTCCAGCGTCACCTCGACCTGGAAGGCCTGACGGTGCGGATCGTATCTCAGCGCGCTCCACTGGAGGGGATAATGGTGATGCGTGCCGAGCAGCCCTCCGGTCTTGATCACGGCATAGGCGACCGTTCCGCTCAGCTTGTCGAGCATCAGCCGCTCGATCGTGCCGAGCTTCGTGCCGTCGCGCCCGAAGACGGCGACGTGCTCCACGCGATCGCTGGGAACCATGGTGTGCATGGCGTGCTCCCTGGGTTTTTGCGTTTGCGGGAATTATAGCACAAGCGAGCGGCGTAGGGTGGGTTAGCGTCAGCGTAACCCACCTCTTTGCTCGCCACGCGTTGGGCGAAGCGGTGGGTTACGCTTCGCTAATCCACCCTACGTAGCTACTGTGGCGCTACAGCAATTGCGAGCGCACCGCCTCCGCGCCTTCGCGGAGCAGCGGCAGGAAGCGGTCGATCAGCTCCCGCGTCGGCACGCGGTCGACATGGGCACCCATGTTGATGGCGGCAACGATGGTGTCGTCGTAGCGGCGGACAGGAACGGAGATCGAGCGGAAATGCGGCTCGGCTTCGCGATCGACCAGCGAAAAACCCTGCGCCCGATCGGCGGCGATCTTCGCAACGAGCAGCTTCGGATCGGTCACGGTCTGCGGCGTCAGCGCCTCGCGTTTCATCTTCTTCAGGCGGACGGTGAGCGTGGCGTCGTCGAACTGGCCAAGCATGACGCGGCCGACCGAGGTGCAGAAGACCGGCAGCCGGTAGCCGATCTCGAGCCCGCCGGAGAACACCCGCATCGGGCTGCCGCGCGCGATGAACAGGACGTCGTCGCCGTCGAGCACCGCGAGCGAGGAGATCTCCTGCGCCGCGGTTGCGATGCGGTCAAGCGCCGGTTGCAGCACGGCAACGAGCTGGTTGGAGCGCAAATACGACGCTGCGAGCGTCAGCACGTGGGGCGTCAGCGCGAACAGCTTGCCGTCGCTGGCGACGAAACCGCCGCGCTGGAGCGTGAACAGGATGCGCCGTGCGGTGGCGCGCGGCAGCTCGGCGGCGCGGGCGAGATCGCTCAGCGTCATCGGGCCGGCGGTCGCGCCGAACATCTGTAACAGTCGCAGGCCGCGATCGAGGCTCTCGACGAAATCCGTCGCGCGCTCGTCCGTCTCGTTCCGCTTCAGCTTGGGCATCCGCTCCGCGCCTGCAAAATATTGCTTGCTGCCAAACCACGGCATGTCATAATTCGCCCATTCGTTCAATAGGCGAACAACGCCCCTCCGCGCAAAAAGGACGCCGCCGCCATGATGAGCCAGGAGCAGAACGACCTGATCACCCGCACCGGGCCGAAAGATCCCTGCGGCAGACTGATGCGGAGCTACTGGCAGCCGGCGGCGCTGGTGGACGAGCTGGAGGACGCTCGCCCGGTACGGCCCGTCAAACTTTTGGGCGAAAACCTCGTGCTCTTCCGCGACGAGAGCGGCCGCTACGGCCTGATCGACCGCCACTGCGCGCATCGCGGCGCAGACCTCGCCTTCGGACGTCTCGAGACTGGCGGCCTGCGCTGCGCCTTCCATGGCTGGCTGTTCGACGCGACGGGGCAGTGCATCGAGACGCCGGCCGAGCCGAAGGATTCAAAACTCTGCCAGAACATCCGTCAGCGCTCCTATCCCGTGGTGGAGAAGAGCGGCATCCTCTGGGCTTATCTTGGCGAGGGCGCCCCGCCCGCTTTTCCGGAGCTCGACTGCTTCGTCGCACCCGGCACGCACACTTTTGCCTTCAAGGGCCACATGGCCTGCAATTGGCTCCAGGCGCTGGAGGTCGGCATCGATCCCGCACACGCCTCCTATCTGCACCGCTTCTTCGAGGACGAGGACACCTCGACCGCCTACGGCAAACAGTTCCGCGGCGCATCTGCCGGCTCTGACCTGCCGATGACCAAAATCCTGCGCGAATACGACCGCCCGATCATCAACGTCGAGCACACCGAATACGGCCTGCGGCTGATCGCGCTACGCGAGATCGACGACGAGCGCACGCATGTGCGGGTGACAAATCAGCTCTTCCCGCACGGCTTCGTCATCCCCATGAGCACGGAGATGACGATCACGCAGTGGCACGTGCCGGTCGATGACGAGAACTGCTACTGGTACGCGATCTTCACCAGCTACACGAACCCGGTCGACAAGAAGAAGATGCGCGACCAGCGGCTCGAACTCTATGAGCTGCCCGACTACAAATCGCGCAAGAACAAGGCCAACGACTACGGCTTCGATCCGCACGAGCAGCAGACCGCGACCTATACCGGCATGGGCACCGACATCAACGTCCACGACCAGTGGGCGGTGGAATCGATGGGCGCGATCCAGGATCGTACCAAGGAGCATCTCGGCCAGAGCGACAAGGCGATCGTGCAGTATCGCCGCCTGTTGCGGCAGGAGATCGAGAGGGTCTTGGGCGGCGAGAAGCCGATGCTGTTTCTCGATGAAGATAACGCACGTTCGATCCAAGGGCCTGCAACGATGGACGGCATCGGGCCGACACGGGGCTGGGAGACCTACTGGATGGAAGTCGACGTCAAGCGACGCCGCGGCGCGCCCTGGACGGCGCCGGTGCCGAAGGACATTGAAGGCAAGGTGCATCGGCTGACGGCGGCAGAGTGAGGCTCGCGCTCGTGAGGCCACATCATGAAAATCGTAGGGTGGGCGAAGCAAAGCGTGCCCACCACTTCTGTCGATATCGTGGAGAGCTGGTGGGCACGGCGCTTTGCGCCTTTGCCCGCCCTACGGCAGTGGAGTAAACGTGAAGGCCCCTCCCGCGTCATTGCGAGCGCAGCGAAGCAATCCAGACTGTCGCCGGCGCAAGACTCTGGATTGGTTCGCTGCGCTCGCAATGACGGAGTATGTGGCGCGTACTTCACGCCTAATAACTGACGGAGTAATGCAGTGACTTTCGTCGCGCGTCATGAGCTCTGGTCGGCCGAGCAGAAGGACGCGGCGCTGCGCGTGCGGCGGATGGTCGAGGAGAACAACCTCGAAGTCATCCGCCTCGCCTTCCCCGACCAGCACGGCATTTTGCGCGGCAAGACCATCATCGCGGCCGAGGCGATCGCCTCGCTGGAGAGCGGCTGCTCCATCACCACCACCATGCTCGCCAAGGACACTTCGCACCGCACGGTGTTTCCGGTGTTCACATCGGGCGGCGGCTTCGGCATGAAGGAGATGGAGGGCGCGGCCGACGTGCTGATGGTCGCGGACCCCACCACTTTCCGCGTGCTGCCCTGGGCGCCGACCACGGGCTGGCTGCTGTGCGATCTCCATTTCAACGACGGACGGCCTGTGCCATTCGCGACGCGCGGGCTTTACCGGCGGGTCCTCGACGAGCTCGGCGCGCGCGGCCTTGATTTCGTCGCCGGCCTCGAAGTGGAATTCCACATCTTCAAGCTCGACGACGGGCATATGCGCCCGGAGGATGCCGGCCAGCCCGGCACGC
Source organism: Bradyrhizobium sp. UFLA05-112 (assembly GCF_053572325.1). Taxonomy (NCBI): domain Bacteria; kingdom Pseudomonadati; phylum Pseudomonadota; class Alphaproteobacteria; order Hyphomicrobiales; family Nitrobacteraceae; genus Bradyrhizobium; species Bradyrhizobium sp. UFLA05-112. Next base: position 38,488 of record NZ_JBANBK010000006.1, read on the forward strand.
CGCCCTCGGTGAGCCTGCTCAGCCACGGCTATCAATACCTCACCGAGCAGCGCTTCGATCAGATGGAGCCGGTGCTGGAGATCCTGCGCCGCGACATCGTCGCGCTCGGGCTTCCCTTGCGCTCGGTCGAGGTCGAGTTCGGGCCGAGCCAGTGCGAGTTCACCTTCCAGCCGCGGAAGGGCATCGAGCCCGCCGACAACATGGTGCTGTTTCGCTCGGCCGTGAAGCAGATCGCGCGCCGTCACGGCTATCACGCCACCTTCATGTGCCGGCCAAAACTGCCGAACGTGTTCGCCAGCGGCTGGCATCTGCACCAGTCGATCACCTCGCGCGCGGGCGGCGAGAACTTGTTCATGGCGAAAGATGCCAGTCAGCCGTTGAGCGAATTCGGCCGCGCCTGGCTCGCAGGCCTGCTCGACCACGCCCGCGCCTCAGCCGTGTTCACCACGCCGACGATCAACGGCTACAAGCGCTACCGTTCCTATTCGCTGGCGCCGGACCGCGCGATCTGGGGTCGCGACAATCGCGGCGTGATGATCCGCGTGCTCGGCAGTGCAAACGATCCGGCGACGCGGCTCGAGAACCGGATCGGCGAGCCCGCAGCCAACCCCTATCTCTACATGGCGTCGCAAATCCTCTCGGGGCTGGACGGCGTCGACCGCAAGCTCGATCCCGGCCCATCTGCGGACGCGCCCTACGAGACCAAGGCGCCGCTATTGCCAAAATCCTTACGCGATGCCGTCGGCGCGCTGAAGGACGACCCATTCTTCCGCGAGAAGCTCGGGGCGGAGTTCGTCGACTACTACACCCACATCAAGAATGCCGAGATCGACCGCTTCCTGGCCGAGGTGACCGACTGGGAGCATCGCGAATATTTCGAGATGTTTTGAGACCGGCTACTCGCCGTGGTGACGGTAACCCCACGGCGCCCTGCGGGCATACCTCACCCTCCTGTGAGACGACTTCGTCCCGCCTGTTCCGACGACATCACGTTGCCGCCGGACGAAGCCATTTTCCGTATGCCTCGAAAAGCGCCGGAAAGACTGCAGCGCTAGAGTGCGATTATGTGATCAGACGATGGAGTTCGGTCATGTGGGGTCAATTGTTCAGCCTGATTTACCGTCTGTCCTGCCGCACCACCCTGATCGAGATCGGCGTGCATCGCCTGTCACGCTGAGCGCCAGGTACGCTTAGGTAAGACGGATTGACCTTATGACGCGGGTTGCAGGGCAAAACGCGTCATCCCCGGGGATCCATTCACCAGTGGTAGCCGAGTGTCGCGATGACGGTCAGCGGCGCACCGCGGTAGCAATATCCAACCTGGCACGTGGTGTAGTGCAGATTGAAGAGGTTCTTGGCATTGACCTGGAACTGCACACTCTTCAATTCCTTCGCCGCCTGGCCAAGATCATATTTCAGCGCCGCATCGATCAAGGTAACCGCGCTGTTCTTGAAGGTATTCTCGTCGTCGCCAAAGCTCCAGGACATGTAGCGCACGCCCGCGCCGACGCTTAGTCCTGCGAACGGACTGGCCAGCGGCAGGGCATAGTTGCCCCACAACGTCGCGGTGTGCGGGGGGTTGCCGGATGGAAACTTACCAAGCGTCGAGCTGTCTGCAGCCTGCTTGGTGACCATGTCGAGATAGGTGTACGACGAGGTGATATCAAAACCACCACCCAGACTCGCGAGCCCCTGCAATTCAAAGCCGCGGCTTTGAATCTCTCCGCGCTGGACCGTGACCCCCGTCCCCGTCGTCACGAGCCCGCCGTCCTGGGTGAGGTCGAAGACAGCGGCGGTGATGAAGCTCCTGGTGCCGGGCGGCTGATACTTCACACCGACCTCGGTCTGCCGGCCGGTGGTCGGCTTGAAGAAGGCGCCAGACGGATCAACGCCGAGATTGGGAAAGAACGACGTCGAATAGGCGACGTAGGGCGCAACGCCGGAATCGAACACATAGGTCAGCCCGGCTCGCCCGCTATAGGCCTGGTCGGACTGCACTTGCCGGGTCACCGCGAACAGATCCTCGCCCGTGGTGCGCACCCAGTCACTGCGACCGCTCAGCGTCAAGATCCAGTGATCGAGCTTGGCCTGGTCCTGGACATAGACGCCGGACTGGATTTGCCGCTGTGCCGTCGAGGACGAGATTGCCGGATCAGGAATGGATTCGGGCGCATAGACCGGCGCTGCCAGATTGAGATCGGACACACCGAAGCCGAACCCCTGCATGTCAGAGAATTTCGACCAGGTGTAGTCGGTGCCGATCAGGAGGGTGTGCTGCACAGGTCCCGTAGCGACCTTGGCCTCGACCTGGTTGTCGACGATGGCGGATTGCAGCCTGTCGTGGACGTAGCCGGTATAGCGCGAAACGACGTCGCCCACCGGAGCGCCGAGAAAGCCGACATAGCGGGTGACCGCGTCCACATCCGTGTAACGGAACTTCTGCCGGACCGTGACGCTGTTGTCGAAGGCATGCTCGAAGATGTAGCCGACGCGCCCCTGCTCCTGATCCAGCGAATTGTAGGACGGACTGCCGGTGTAGATGTCGTTGGTCGTCCCGGTCCCCGAGGAGTAGGTGAACATCGACCCCGGCGTCTTCGATTTCTGGTAGGCGCCGAGAACCGTGAAAGACGTCGATTGATCAGGCTTCCAAGTGACGGCTGGCGCCACATAGACACGATCGTCCTTGCCGCCCGGCACGAACACGTCCGCCTCGCGAACGACCCCGGTCAACCGATAGAGAAACTGGCCGCTGGCATCGAGCGGCCCGGAAAGATCGAAATTGCCCTCAAAGCGACTGCGGTCGCCGAACAGGGTCTGCACCTCGTGAAACGGCTGGCTGGTCGGCAGCTTGCTCTGTAGATCGATCAGTCCACCGGGGGAGCCGAGGCCATAAAGCGCTGAGCTCGGCCCACGAACGACGGTGATGCTGTCGATGCCATAAGGTTCAGTCTTGAACACGCCGAGACCGGCACCGACGAGGCGCAGTCCGTCGAGATAGGTGCCGTTATAGGTGATATCGAAGCCGCGGATCGAGATCGAATCGAAGCGCGGATCGTAGCCGGCAGCATCGATGCGGACGCCCGGCTCGTAACCGACCGCCTCCGTCAGCGTCTGCACGGTGCGATCGTTGAGCTCCTTGCGCGTCACGACCGAGATCGACTGCGGCGTCTCGAGCAATGGCGTGCTCGTCTTCGTGCCTGCCGAGCTCGTGCCCGCAACGTAGCTGCTCTCGCTTGACGCATTGCCGCGACCGGCACCGGCCTCACGCGCGTTTTGATTTCTGGTATCCACGGGCCCGGCATTGCGCTGTGTCAGGTTGCGGTCGCGCGGCGATTGCGACGCTCACTGGGCGCGCGGACGCGCCTGTCCGGGTGCATCCACCGTGACGGGAGGCAATGAGGTCCCTGCGCTCGAGCCGGACCTCGGCTCGGATATCTGCGCGATCGACGGTGTCGGTTGCAGGAGCACTCCCAGGCCAGCCATCCCCAGGCCCAGGCCTGATCTCATCAACCGCTCCCAAACCAACTTATGCCCGTCGTCGCGTCTCATCGTCGTCCCCGAGTTCCATCTTCGAACGATCGGGGAGTAATCAGATCGCGGCGCGCACCGCCTTTGCGCGTGCGCAAATCACCTTTGATTCCACGTGGAGGCTCTCAAGTCTGCGAACGGATAGGCCTTCGTCGTCGACGACATGGACACGTCGTGCAGACTCATGCAGCTGCGTGCAGAACGCCCGCGAGCTCAGTCGAACTCTGCTACTGGCAGTCGCTCGGCGAATAGCCGAAGCGTCTGCGGAAGGCCGTTGCGAAATTTGCCGGATGGGCATAGCCGACCCGATAGGCCGCTTCGGTGACCGACAACCGCTGATGAATCAGAAGGGCCCGAGCAGCATCCAGCCGCCGGGCCCTCAAGTGATCGATCGCGCTCTCGCCATACGCCATCTTGAATTTTTGGTTGAAGGACCGGCGGCTCAGCCCGGCGTTCCGCGCCAACTCGTCGATGCTCCACGGGTAGGCCAGATCGGCGTCCATGCGCGCCTTGACCGACTGCAATCGCATCCGCTGGAGATCGGCTACCGGATCGATCTCGATCCTGCCCTGCTCGCCGGCCAGTGCATGAACGATGATCTCGGCAGCGTGCGCCGACAGCAACAATTTTGCAGCGTTTCCGTCGACCGGCGGCGAGAACATTTCTGCCGCGATGGCCTGAATGCGCGGCGATGCCTTCAAAGAGACGACAACCGCACCGGACTCGTCGTTCTCAAACAGTGCCCGGAAATCATGCTCGAGACCGAGACCGTCGATGGAAGCTTTGGGCAACGCCAGGCCTATCGCAGGCCTTTCATCACACTGAACCGGGCGCGCGACTGCAGCGGCTTCGCGGACGGCAATCACCGTGATCTGCTTTCTGCAACCCCTCCCATGCGCCAGATTGCCGCGGCCCTTCCCACCGTCGAACGCCACGGAAATGAACAATCCCGGCTGCGCGATCGCAGGCCAGTCTGCAGCGGCTTGAAACTCACCCCTCACAAACAGGCAGCCCGGGAAATCCAGCCATTGCGCCGCCGCTGAAGCGCCGGATCGTGTGGCGTCAACGTTGTCTCCACGCCGTCCGACGATTTGATCATAGAAGTCTTGCATCACTACGCTGCAAACTTTTACGACCAGCGACGGTGCGCTCAAGAGCTGTGCGAACAGTTTGGAGGGCTTCGAAACTAGATTTCGTCGAAGACGGCTGCCGATCCCCCGTGAGCGCGGCTAGAACGGACGACGTTGTGCCCGCACTGAGGAACGCGTCAAATTCCGAGATACCGGTGCTGCAGCTCAGGCTCGGCCGTCAGTTGGTCCGAGGTGCCGCTCCACACCGTCTTGCCGCGCTCGATGATGTAGTGGCGGTCGCAGATGCGGGCGAGGTGGTCGACGTTCTTGTCGACGACCAGGATCGATTGCCCGCGCTTCTTGAGCAGCGACAGGCAATTCCAGATCTCCTCGCGAATCAGCGGGGCGAGGCCTTCGGTCGCTTCGTCGAGGATCAGGAGCTTTGGATTGGTCATCAGCGCGCGGCCGATGGCGAGCATCTGCTGCTCACCGCCGGAGAGCTGGTTGCCCATGTTCGACGCACGCTCGGCGAGGCGCGGAAACAGGACGTAGATCGCGGCCAGCGTCCAGGGATTGTCGATGCCGAAGCGATCAGCGGCCGCCGCGACGAGATTTTCGCGCACGGTGAGATTGGGAAATATCTGGCGTCCCTCCGGCACGAGGCCGACGCCGAGTTTTGCGATCCGGTAGGGCGGAAGCTGGCGCACCTCTGAGCCCGCGAAGCGGATCGCGCCGGCGCGCGCGGGTGTCAGGCCCATGATGGAGCGGATGGTCGTGGTCTTGCCCATGCCGTTGCGGCCCATCAGCGAGACCATCTCGCCCGCCTTGATGGATAGCGACAGACCGAACAGCACCTGGGAGAGGCCATAGCAGGTCTCGATGCCGTCGACGTCGAGCAGCGAGTCGGCCATCTGGTCAATCATGGCGCCTCACCACATGCTGATCGCCGAGATAGGCGCGCTTGACCTCGTCGTTCGCGCGGATCGCGGCCGGATCGCCGGAGGCGATGACGCGGCCATAGACCAGCACCGAGATGCGGTCGGCGAGCGCGAATACCGCCGGCATGTCATGCTCGACCAGTACGATCGAGACTTCTTTCCGGAGATCCTGAAGCAGCTTCACCATGCGCTGGGATTCGGTAACGCCAAGGCCGGCCATCGGCTCGTCCAGCAGCAGGATCTTCGGCTTGCTTGCGAGCGCGACCGCAAGCTCGAGCTCGCGCCGCTCACCATGGCTGAGCCTGCTCACCACGACATCTGCGCGATGCGACAGGCCGACGCGATCAAGCGCGGCTTGCGCGGCATCGCGCAAGGATCGCTCCTTCCGCGCATTGGCAAAGAAGCGGAACGACGTGCCCGCGTGCGCCTGCGCCGCCAGCGCGACATTGTCGGCGGCGGTGAAGTCGAGCAGCAGCGAGGTAATCTGGAACGAGCGCGCGAGCCCCAGCGCGCAGCGGCGATAGGCCGGCAGATAGGTGATATCGCGCCCGCCGAGCAAGACGCTGCCCGCATGCGGCGAGAGGTGCCCGGTGAGCTGGCTGATCAGCGTGGTCTTGCCGGCGCCGTTCGGACCGATGATGGCGTGCAGCTCGCCGGCCGCAACATCGAGCGAAACGTGATCGGTCGCGATGATGCCGCCGAAGCGGCGCACCAGCTTTTCGACGCGGAGCAGCGGTTCAACCACGACCGGCCCTCCCGAGCAGGCCCATGATGCCGCCGCGCCCGAACAGCACGATAAGCAGCAGGAGCGGGCCCATGATCAGCGCCCAATATTCGGTGATCTGCGACAGGAATTCTTCCAGCAGCAGATATACCACCGCACCCACGACCGGGCCGAACAGCGTACCCATTCCCCCTAGGATCACCATCACCATGAGGTCGCCGGAGCGGGTCCAGTACATCACGGCCGGGCTGACGAAGTCGGTGTTGTTGGCGAGCAGCGCACCGGCAAGGCCGCACATGGTGCCCGATATGACGAAGCAGACGAGCTGATAGCGCTTCGCGGGAAATCCGATCGCCTGCATGCGCTGCTCGTTCGAGCGCAGGCCCTGCACGACAAGACCGAAGCGCGAATTGACGATGCGCCAGATCAAGACAATGACGCCCAGCAGGCAGCCGAGGCAGAGATAGTAGAACTGCACACGGCTGGAGAGATTGATCAGCCCGGAGAAATCGCTGCGCTTGTAGACGGTGAGACCGTCGTCGCCGCCGTAGCGCGCGAGGCCCGATGCGACGTAGTAGGCCATCTGCGCGAAGGCGAGCGTGATCATGATGAAATAGACGCCGCGCGTGCGCAAGGACAGCGCGCCGATCACGAGCGCATACAGCGCGGACGCCGCAAGCGCGACCGGGAACTGGATGAAGCCGCTTCCGATGCCTTCCTGCGCCAGGATGCCCACCGCGTAGCCGCCGATGCCGAGATAGGCGGCGTGACCAAAGCTCATCATGCCGCCATAGCCCATGATGAGGTTGAGGCTCGCGGCCGCGAGCGCCAGGATGACGATGCGGGTGAATAGCGTCAGGATGAAGATGTTGCCGGAAAGCTGCGAATAGAGCGGCAGCAACACGAGGCCTGCCAGCACCAGGGCCGTGACGGCCTTGCTCACGCTCAAAGCCTTCATCGACGACTGGCCGGAAACAGCCCCTCCGGCCGCACCACCAGCACGACAGCCATCAAGAGATAGATCAGCATGGAGGACAGCGCGGGCGCGGCGGTGGACGCTGCGGTTGAACTCAGGATCTGGCGCAGCAGGTTCGGCAGGAAGGCGCGGCCGAGCGTATCGATCATGCCGACGAAGATCGCCGCGAGGAACGCGCCGCGGATCGAGCCGATGCCGCCGATCACGATGATGACGAAGGCAAGGATCAGGATGTTCTCGCCCATGCCAATCTGCACGGTGAGGATCGGCGCCTGCATAAGCCCGGCGAGGCCGGCGAGCGCCGCGCCAAGACCGAACACCAGCGTATAGAGCAGCTTGATGTTGATGCCGAGCGCGCCGATCATCTCGCGATTGGAGGCTCCGGCGCGGATCAGCATGCCGATGCGCGTGCGCATCACGCCGAGATAGAGCAGCAACGCGACGAGAAGCGCGACCACGATGATGGCAAGGCGATAGGCCGGGTAATAGATGCCGGGCAGGATCGGCACCGGCACGGTGAGCCAGGGCGGCAGCGGCAGCGCGAGACCCGCCGGGCCCCAGATCAGCCGCACCGCTTCATTGAAGAACAGGATCAGGCCGAAGGTCGCGAGCACGTGGTCGAGATGGTCGCGGCCATAGAGATGCCTGAGCGCAACCACTTCGAGCACGATGCCGAGCACGAGCGTCGCGCCCAGTGCGAGCAGCGCGCCGAGCAGGAAATTGCCGGTCCAGGCGACGAAGGTCGCGGCGAAATAGGCGCCCATCATGTAGAGCGAGCCGTGCGCGAGATTGACGAGATCCATGATCCCGAACACCAACGTCAGCCCGGCGGCCAGCAGGAAGAGAAGCAGCCCGAACTGCAATCCGTTGAGGAATTGTTCGACGACGAGCAGCATCGACGCTCTTTCAGCCAGGCATCACGTTGCGCCGATGTTCGAACACGGCCGCCATCAGTGAAAGAGCTCCCCCTACCTCTTCAAGGCCAAAATCGGTAACGGCAGTATCGTTCCGACGCAAGAGCGATTCTATGCCCGACATGCACTTTGTTGCATCTCATCGAACAGGCGTTGAGTGCGACTTGCAAGAAGATTGCGTGGGGGATGGGTCAAGCTGCCGCACCCACGTCTACTCAGACGAGGCGCAGGGTAGATGTTGAACGGTGAGGTTGCTGCCGGCATCCCGGCGATTGTCTCGCGCACTCACATCAAGAATGCTGAGGTCGACAGCTCGCCTCACGATTCATCCGAGTAACGCGCTTCACCTCGCCCCGCGTGCGGGGAGAGGGAGAGGCAGGCCATCGTCGCGCTCAGTGCGAGGTCATCGAGTGAGGAAAGTCATCCCGGTCAGTCGCGACGCCGTCGGCGGTGGAAGCTTCGAGCGCCGCCATCCGGAACAGATAGGCGAGCGTGGCGTGGCCGCAATCATCCGCCATCTGCGCCAGCTCGAGCGCCATGTCGGACATGTAGCCGAGATTCTCTTCCTTCATTTTCATCTTAAGCTTCGCAAGGGTTCGGGTGTCTCGCATCATGTTCGACATCTCAGGCGGTCTTTCGTTGCGCGGCGGTGAGGCCGCAGGTGTTGGCACGGGCGACGGCGTCGAGGCGCGGACCATCCTGGCGTACGACGCTCGCCATGCCGATCCGCTCGCGCACGGTATCGAGCGACTCCCGGCAAACGTCGATCATGGCAGCCATGGTCCAAGAGCCGTCGACCAGCGCGGGCAATCCCAGAGGCGTGACGACGAATCCGATGTCGTGGAAGCGCGGCAACCACCAGGTCTCCATGACGAGGCAGAGACGCTCGATGCCCTGGTCGAGACAGAACTCCTGCGCCGACGCCATCAATTGCAGATTGATGGCTCCATCGCGGCGGTCACGCGCGACGAAGAAGCGCGACCATTCCCACACCAGCGCGCCAGCCGGACAGCCGCGCACCGCAGCGAGATGCGGAAAGACCTCGCTCATCATCGTCGGCTTCGTGGTCGGATACAGCCGGTAGCCGCCGATCACGCGGCGGCTCTCCAGCGCGAGCATGTAGATCGCATCGTCGTCGTCGTAGACGTCGACCTCGCGGCCGTCGGGCTTGCGCAGCGCTTCCCACTTGCGCTCGTCGACGAAGATCTCGTGCCGCAAGCGGAAGTGTTGCTCGACGACGTCTTCGTACAGATGTCGGTTCGCCGAAGAAATTGCATGGATCATGAAATCCCCCGTTCTTCGAAACGGGGGAAGCCTCGTTGAAAAGAGGCGGCTTCGATATTGGGAAATTTCCCAGTGAGAGCTTATGGATTGATGATTTTGTGCTTGATCGCGATCGCGACTGCATGCGTACGGTTGACGGCACCGAGCTTGCGCGCAGCGGTTGCAAGGTGCTCTTCCGCGGTCCGCTGCGTGATGTGAAGAATCTCGCCGATCTCCCAGGCCGATTTGCCTTGTGAGGCCCAGGCGAGCACCTCGCGCTCGCGCGGCGTGAGCAGCGCCGGCGGCGTCGGACGCGGATCGAGCAGGCGGCGGATGCGGTCGAAGCCGTACATCGCCATCAGGTGCAGCGCCGGCTTGCTTCGTGCATTGAGATCGAGATGCACGCCGCCGAGCGAAACACCGGCCTCATAACCGGTCAGCCCGTGGATCGGCACGACGAAGCCGCGCGACATGCGGAAATCGGTGGCGCGGTTCATCACTTCCACCGCACCGGGCTCCCGCTCGGCATCGTACGGTGCTTCCGACCATTCGAAGGGATTCACCGACTGCCGGCACATCCGGATCACCGGATCGAAGCGGACGTAGTTCCGCTCGGTGTACATCCTGAACCATTCCGCAGGCCAGCGCTTGGCGAGCACCATCTGTTCGAAGTGCTGCTCCGGATTCGGTAGCCCCGTGACGATGATGTGCTCGAAACCGAAGCGGCCAAATGCCGCCTCAAGCGCGTTCATCGCATCCGGAACCCTGCTGTAAGCTTCCAGGCCTTCGATGAAGTCGAGCGCTTCCCGGCCATAGTCCACAGCGGACATCGGTTCGTTCCTGCCCCCTCGCTCCGTAGCTTGCTTTGTAGCCTGACTCGGGCGTCGTCTCAATGCATCGCCTCCGTAGTTTCACGGTGCGGCAGGCTCTGAAGATTTAATCTACTTGTGGAGGAAGGGAGGTCAAGATACACCTCCGTCGTCTGGAGCGAGAGAGCCACGATGGAAGATGAGAACATCGCCCTCAACAGCGTGCTCGGCCTGGAACTCAACCGCGTGTTCTTCGCCGTGCGCGAGACCGCGAACAAGCAGAAGATCATCGAGCTCGCGCGCGAGGTGCTGGAAAGCGAACGCGCCGCGCTGCCCGATAGCGTCTCACCCGAAGGGCCGGCACGCTAGAACGCAGTTGCAGCAATCGCGCGGGTGAGACGTCGCGATGCGATGGCCTTCTATTCGAACGCGCCGGTTTTAGCTGAAACAATCTGACCGCGAAATTGAGTCCGTTCTCGCTTCCTAGTCCGTTCTCCCTTCATGGCCAAAGATAGCGCGCGCCGCGGGCTATTCACGTTGACAGGCATTTGCGGCTGGATGACATGACGCCTGTCGTGAGATGATCGTCACTCACGATCGTCCGTCGGGATGTCCCAGAGCATGATGACGCTACGCCAGGTTGAAGTGATCCGCGCCGTGATGGTGACGGGGACCATTGGCGGCGCGGCGAAGCTATTGAACGTATCGGCGCCCGGCATCAGCCGTCTCGTCAAATACACCGAACGCTCGCTCGGCATCCGCTTCTTCCAGCGCCAGAACGGACGTTACTTCCCGACGCCCGAGGCCGAGAACATCTTCGAGCAGATCAACGGCGTCTACAAGAAGGTCGATGACCTCTCCGAGATCATCTCCAAGATCGGCCGCGGCGGATTGTCGGAGCTGCGCATCGGCTCGGTGCCGAGCATTTCGCAGGTGATGGTGCCGCGTGCGATCGAGCGGGTCCGGCGGCGCTATCCGGATCTCGGCATCGACATCAACATCCTCAAGCTCGAGGAAGCGATCGACTATCTCATGCTCGGCCGCGGCGAGTGCGTCGCGATGAGCTACCGCCTGGAGCATTCCGGCCTCGATTTCATGCCGCTCGCTTCCGGCGAGCTCTATTGCATCGTGCCGCCCGGCCATGAGCTCGCCGGCCGCAAGCAGGTCTCGGCGGCCGAGATCACGCGCTATCCGCTGATCGGCATCGATCCGAACGATCCTTACGGAAGGATCATGGCCGAGATCTTTGCCCGTCACCGGCTCGAATACAACATCACCATCCGCGCTCGCTTCGGCACCACGGTGTGCGCGCTGGTGAAGGCGGGCCTGGGGATCGCGATCATCGACCAGTTCACGGTCGCCCATGGCGGCTATCCCGGCATCGAGCTGTTGAGGATCACCGAGCCGACGCGGTTCGACACCTATATCGCGGTGAAACGCGGCGCACCGCTCTCGCTCCACGTCGAATATTTCATCGAGCAGCTCCGCGCCGAGATGCGCGCGGTCGAGCCCTCGCGCAGCGGCCAGAAGGGCGCCGCGGCTCGCGGTCGCAGGAAATAACATTATGTTAGGTTTGTAGGATAAATGGGTAATTGTGTTAGGCGGGGGACAGGCTATCGTCGGGCTTGAGCTTTGCCGATTTCCGCGCAACACCGCGTGGCGAAACACATACACACCCAGACCAATTCGGATCATGTCAACGCGCCGACCTGCCGCACCTCAGAAACTCCTCACCGGCCTGATCGGTGCGCCGATTAAGCATTCCGCTTCGCCTGCCATGCACGAGCACGCCGCCGAGGCGCTGGGGCTGCGCGGCCATTACCAGCTCATCGAGGTCGCCGGCGCGGATTCTGCCGGGCTCAGCATGATGCTCGAGGGGGTGCGGCGGCTCGGCTTTGCCGGCGTCAACGTCACCTATCCCTACAAGGAAGCGGTGGTGCCGCTACTCGACGAGCTTGCGCCCGGCGCAGCCGCCATGGGTGCAGTCAACACCGTCGTCGTTCGCGATGGCCGGCTGATCGGCCACAACACCGACACCACGGGATTTGCCCGTGCGGTGGCGCCCCTGCTGGCGCCCGCGGGCAATGCGGTCGCCGTGATCGGCGCCGGCGGCGTCGGCAAGGCGATCGCCTTCGCGCTGGCGAGCCAGAAGGTCTCCGACATCCGCATCGTCGACAGCGAACCGGCGCGGGCCGAGAAGCTCGCATCGCTCCTGACCACGAACGGCGCAAAAGTCGCATCCAGCATCGAGGATGCGCTCGAGGGCGCAACTGGCCTGATCAACGGAACGCCGGTCGGCATGCTGCCGAACCGGGACACGCCGGTGCCGACGGCGCTGCTGCGTGCAGACCTTTGGGTCGCCGACGCCGTCTATTCACCGCTGATCACCCCGCTGCTCGCGGCAGCGCAGGCCAAGGGCGCGCGGATCATGACCGGCCGCGAGCTCGCGATCTACCAGGCCGCAGACGCGTTCGAACTGTTCACCGGCCTTGCCCCATCGACCGAGGTCATGGGCGAGGCTTTTGACGCCGTGATGGCAGCGCGCAGCGCCGCCTATCAGGTAGCTTGACGGAAAGCGGCCGGAAACAAGACCGCTTGCATAACTGAAGAGAAATGGGAGGAGTGAGATGAAATCGACATTACTGGGCGCCCTGTTTGCGGTTGCCATGGCAACGAGCGCCTTTGCGCAGCCGATCAAGCTGGCCGACGTCGCCGAGCTGTCCGGCGGCGGCGCCACCGTCGGCACCAACTGGAAGAACGGCATCGATCTCGCGATCGAGGAAATCAACGCCAAGGGCGGCGTGCTCGGTCGCAAGCTCGAGGTCACCCATGCCGACTCGCAGTCCAACCCGGGCGTGGCGCGCGCGCAAGTGCAAAAGGCGCTCGACGCCGAGCCCTATGTGCTGCTCGGGCCCGGCTATTCCGGCTCGGTGAAAGTCACCGCGCCGCTCGCGGCCGAAGCTGGCATCGCGCAGATCATGGGCGGTGAGGCCGCCGAGCTGACCCAGGCAGGCAACAAGTTCTTGTTCCGCACCTCCTTTGGCCAGCAATCCTCGATGCCGAAGGTCGCAAAGTACATCCACGACGACATGAAGGCGAAGACGGTCGCTGTCGTCTGGGTCAACAATGATTTCGGCCGCGGCGGACGCGACGTCATCGTCAAGGAGCTCGACCGCCTCGGCTCCAAGGTCGTCGCCGATCTCTCGACCGAAGCCGGCCAAGCCGACTTCGCCGCCGACGTGGGCAAGATCAAGGCCGCCAATCCGGACGCGGTGTTCGTCTATCTGAACGAGGAAGAGAGCGCGCGCATCCTCAAAGAGCTGAAGCGCCAGGGCGTCACCGCGCCGCTGATGGGCGAGACCACGCTGATCGGCCAGAAGGTGATCGAGCTTGCAGGCGACGCCGCCAACGGCGCGCGCGGCCATGTCGGCCTCACCACCGACGCACCGGTCGACCTGATCAAGGGCTTCCGCGATCGGTTCTCCAAAAAGTACAACTACGTGCCCGACCATAACGGCCTGAAGGGCTACCTCGCCGTCTACATGGTGAAGGCCACCACCGAGAAGATGGGCAAGGTCGATCCCAAGGCGTTTGCCGACACGCTGCACGGCCTGACCATCAAGGCCGCGGACGAACCGGGCATCCTGATGGACGTCACCTTCGACCAGAACGGCGACATCGACCGCCAGAGTTTCCTGGTCGAGGTCGTGGAAGGCAAGCAGGTGGTGAAGCAGGTGCTGCCGAAGCTGAAGTGACCTTGCGCCCTACTCCCTCTCCCCGCTCTTCGCGGGAAGAGGGTTGGGGTGAGGGGCGGCTTCCGCGAATTATCACCGTATTTGCGGAGCGAGCCCTTCACCCGACCCTCTCAGCCCGAGCGATGCTCGTCGCGGCCCGTAAGAACGGTGAGAGGGAGAAGAGTGAGAGCGGGGAGAGGGGAAAATGTCCAATCTGTTCGATCTTCTGGTCGCGGGACTTGCAACAGGCGCCATCTATGCGCTGGTGGCGGTCGGCTTCACGCTGCTGTGGCAGACCTCGCAGACCATCAATTTCGCGCAGGGCGAGTTCGTGATGCTGCCGGCGTTTCTGATGCTGGCGGCGATGCATGTGGGGGCGCCGTTCTGGCTCGCCATCATCCTCGGCACCTTGCTCTCGATGATCCTGCTTGGCCTCGCCTTCAAGATGCTGCTGGTCGATCCGATGTTGCGCCATGGCGTGCTGCCGCTGGCGATCGCCACCATGGCGCTGGCAATCGGCATCAAGGAGGCCGTGAAGCAGTTCTTCAGCGCCGAAGCCTCGCCCTTCCCCTCGATCGTGCCGACTGGTGACGTCTCTGTCTTTGGACATGCGGTCTCGTTGCAAAGCATCGGCGTGCTCGTCGTCGCTATTCTCGCCGTGGTCGGCCTGACTGCGCTTCTGAACCGCACCTCGCTCGGCCACCAGATGCAGGCGGCGGCGCAGAACCCGACGGTGGCGCGCATCATCGGCGTACCGGTCGAGCGGATGATCCTCCTGACCTTCCTGATCAACGCCTTCCTGGTCGCGCTGGCTTCGCTCCTGATCACGCCGATCTATCTGGCGAAATTCTCCTCCGGCGAGGTGCTGGGCCAGGCTGCCTTCATCGCCGCGATCGTCGGCGGCTTCAACCAGGTGCGCGGCGCGATTGCGGGCGGCCTCCTGATCGGGGTGCTCGACAATCTCGCGGCTTCCTACGTCTCGACGCAATATCGCTCGGCAGTGCCGATGCTCGTTCTGATCATCGTCATCCTGTTCCGTCCCCAGGGCCTGCTCGGCCGCGCCGAGGAGCGTACGGTATGACCGGATTCGCCAAACCCCTGAAGATCGCGCTCGGCCTTATCGTCATCGCTGCGCTGATCGTCGTCCCCATGAACTTCAACCGCTACGGCCTGTTCATCCTGAGCCAGTGGGCCGTGATGACGATCGCCGCGATGGGGCTCAATCTCACGCTCGGCTATGCCGGCCAGGTCTCGCTGGCACAGGGCGCCTTCGTCGGCATCGGCGCGTACGCCGCGGCGATCATGACGACCCACGGCTGGCCGCTGCCGGCCGCGATCCTCGTCGCGATCGGCTTGAGCTTTGCGGTCGGCTGGGTGCTCGGCTACCCGGCGCTGCGCGTGCAGCACCACTACCTCGCCTTCGTCACGCTCGCCTTCTCCACCCTCGCCTTCCTGGTGTTCCGCAATGAGAGCTGGCTCACGGGCGGCATCTACGGCATCTCCAATATTCCGCGGCCACATATTTTCGGCATCGCGACCAACAAGCCGTTGCCGTTCTACTATGTCTGTCTCGGCTCGCTTGCCATCGTCTCGCTCGCCGTGTGGTGGCTGATTCGCTCGCCCTGGGGCCGCGCCTTCATCGCGCTGCGCGAGAATCCGCTGCGCGCGCAGTCGCTCGGCGTCGACACCCGCCGCTACACGTTGATGGCGTTCGCAATCGGCTCGGCGCTCGGCGGCGTCGCCGGCGCGCTCTATGCGCCGCTGACGCAATATATCGACCCGGTGCCGTTCAACCTGTCGCTCTCGCTGGATCTCCTGATGATGGTGATCGTCGGCGGCGCCGGCTTCTACCTCGGTCCCTTTCTCGGCGCGATGATCGCGGTGCTGCTGCCGGAATGGCTGCGCTTCACCGAGGGCTATTACCTGATGCTCTACGCGATCGCGGTGATGCTGCTGCTGATCTGGTCGCCGACCGGCATCTTGGGGATCCTCGATCGCTACATGGCGGCGCGGCGCACCAAGGCTGCGTCGGCGCTGCGGGCCGTCGCAAAATCCCGCCTGGAGACGGCGCAATGAGTGCGGTGCTCGAAGTCACGGACATCAAGAAGAACTTCGGCGGTATCAACGCGGTCGATGGCGTCAGCTTCGACGTCCGCGAAGGCGAGATCCTCGGCCTGATCGGGCCGAACGGCTGCGGCAAGTCGACGCTGTTCAACTGCATCCTCGGCCAGCTCATGCCGAGCAGTGGCGAGGTCAAGCTCGACGGCAGGACCGTCACGGGCCTGCGCCCCTCCGAGCTCAACAAGCTCGGGGTCAGCCGCACGTTCCAGCTCCTGCAAGTGTTTCCAAAACTCTCGGTGCGCGAGAACCTGATCCTTGCCGGGCAGGAGCACCAGGGCAACATGGCATCGCGCCTGGTCGGCCGCTCCGATGCCGGCCTGACCAACGCCGCCAACCAGATGATCGGCTTCTTCAAGCTCGACCATCTCGCCGCTGAACCTGCTGGCGGCCTCTCCTACGGCCAACAGAAGCTGCTCGATGCCGCGATGGCCTTCATGGGCGGGCCGCGCCTGGTGCTGCTCGATGAGCCCGCAGGCGGCGTCAACCCGACGATGCTGTCGGACCTGAAGGAGCGCCTGATCGCAATCAACCGCGAGAAGAACGCGACTTTCGTGGTGATCGAGCACAACATGGAATTCGTGATGTCGCTGTGCTCGCGCGTGATGGTGATGGCGGAAGGCAAGGTACTGGCGATGGGACGGCCCGACGAAGTCCGCAGGAACCCCGCCGTGATCGAAGCCTATTTGGGACACTAGACCATGAGCGATCCGATCCTCTCGGTTCACAATCTCGTCGGCGGCTACGGCAAGATGACGATCCTGAACGGCACGACGTTTTCTGTGCCGCCGGCCACCATCACCACGATCATCGGCCCCAACGGCGCCGGCAAATCCACCGTGTTCAAGGCGATCTTCGGCCTCTTGAAGCTGCGCGAGGGCAAGATCAGCTTCGCGAATCGCGACGTCACGAACTTGAGCCAGCGTACGCTGCTCAATGCCGGCATCTGCTACGTGCCGCAGGGCCGCAACATTTTTCCCGAGCTGTCGGTGCGCCACAATATCGAGCTCGGCGGCGTCGCGGCCGCAAAGGACGTCGATCTACACACGCGCATCGAGGCCGCGCTCGATCTGTTCCCGGCGCTACGGCGCAAGTCGGCGCAGCAGGCTTCCACGCTGTCGGGCGGCGAACAAAAGCAGCTCGAGATCGCGCGCTCGCTCCTGCTGGAGCCAAAGCTCGTGCTGATCGACGAACCCTCGATTGGCCTGTCGCCGCTGATGGTGCAGCAAACCTTCGATATCCTAAAATCCCTGCGCGATCGCGGCGTGACGATCCTGATGATCGAGCAGAACGCCCGCTCGGCGCTGGAGATCTCCGATTTCGGCATCGTGCTCGAGCTCGGGCAGACCCGCATGGTCGACAAGGCACAGAAAATTCTGAACGATCCGCGCATCGGACAATTGTTCCTCGGCGGCGCCATGGAGGAGACAGCAGTATGAACAAGCGCTCGATCGCAACGGTCTCCCTCTCAGGCACGCTGGACGAAAAGCTCCGCGCCATCGCATCGGCCGGCTTCGATGCCGTCGAGATTTTCGAGAACGACCTGTTGTCGTTCGGCGCGAGCCCGCGCGAGGTGGCGCGCCTCTGCAAGGACCTCAATCTCGAGATCTGCGCCTTCCAGCCGTTCCGCGACTTCGAGGGCATGCCGGAGCCGCAGCGCGCGCGCAACTTTGCCCGCGCCGAGCGCAAGTTCGATTTGATGCAGGAGCTCGGCACCGATCTCCTTCTGATCTGTAGCAATGTCTCGCCGGCTTCGCTTGGTGGCATCGACCGCGCCGCGGACGATTTCCGCGAGCTCGGCGATCGCGCGGCAAAGCGTTCTCTACGCGTCGGCTACGAGGCGCTGGCCTGGGGCCGTCACGTCAACGACTACCGCGATGCCTGGGAGATCGTGCGCCGTGCCGACCATCCCGCGATCGGCGTCATTCTCGACAGCTTTCACGCGCTGGCGCCGAGCTTCCCGACACGCGCGATGGCCTCGATCCCCGGCGACAAGATCTTTCTGGTGCAGCTTGCCGATGCGCCGAGGCTCGAGCTCGACATCCTCTCCTGGAGCCGCCACTTCCGTTCCTTCCCCGGCCAGGGCGACCTGCCGGTCGGCGAATTCATGGAGGCGATCGCGGCGACCGGTTACACAGGCCCGCTGTCGCTGGAGATCTTCAACGACCAGTTCCGCGCCGGCTCCGCTGCGCAGACGGCAACCGACGGCCTCCGCTCGCTGATCCTGTTGCAGGACCGGCTCGCGGCGAAATGGCCGAAGCTCGCCGACAAGCAACTCGCACCGAAGGCGAAGACCCGCGGCACCGGCTTCGTCGAGTTCGCCGTCAACGAGACCAAGGCGGCGGAGCTTGCCGGCCTGTTCTCGCAGCTCGGCTTCCGCAAGACCGGCAAGCACCGCAGCAAGGCGGTGGAGCGCTGGACGCAAGGCAAGGTCGAGCTCGTGATCAACTGCGAGACCGACGGCTTTGCGCATTCGCACTACGTCACGCACGGTCCCGGCGTCTGCGCCATCGCGCTCGACGTCGACGATTCCGGCCGCGCCATGGCGCGCGCGGAAGCCCTGAAGGCACGCACCTTTTATTCTCCGGTTGGTCCCGGCGAGCTGGAGATTCCGGCGATCCACGGCGTCGGCGGCAGCCTCCTATATTTTCTCGACCAGGCCGGCAAGAACTGGGACACCGATTTCGAGGCGGTCGCGAGCAATGCCGGCGCCGATCAGCTTCTCGCCGTCGACCACATCGCGCAGTCGATGCCGTATGACGAGATGCTGTCCTGGCTCTTGTTCTACACCGGCATCCTCGATCTGACCCGGCTGCCACAGATGGAGATCGCGGACCCCCGCGGCCTCGTGCAGAGCCAGGCGATCATCAATGGCGACCAGAGCCTGCGCTTCGTGCTCAACGGCTCCTCGGCCAACCGCACACTACCGGCGCGCTTCATCTCGGAGTTCTTTGGCTCCGGCGTGCAGCACATCGCCTTCTCCTGCCAGAATATCTTTGCGACGGTTGCCGCCATGCGCAAGCGTGGCGCGGAGTTTCTGGAAATCCCCGACAATTACTACGACGACATCGAAGCCAAATACGATCTCGCGCCCGAGGTGATGGCGCAGCTTCGCGAAAACCAGATCCTCTACGACCGCGAGGGCGACGGCGAGTTCTTCCAGGTCTACACCCACATTTTCGACGAGCGTTTCTTCTTCGAGATCGTCGAACGGCGCAACTACCAGGGCTTCGGCGCAGCGAATGCCGCCATCCGCCTCGCAGCGCAGGCGCGCGAGGTGCGCCCCGCGAGCATGCCGCGGATCTGAGTGGATGCAGCACGTTTGGTGCTGCATCTGATGGCGAAAGCAACCAAGCTCCGACTACGCACCGGGCTTTCGACGATCTCCAGCAGGCATGAGCGCGGCATCCCAATCTCGATTGGGCAAGTTTCCGAGCAAGTTCGAGAGTTCAACCGCGAGCGCACGAAGCCGTGCATTCTCCTCGAGGAGCCGCAGAACTTCATCTGACGGCGATTCATCGTCGTCGAACTCTTCCAGAAGCTGTGGCGACAAGAGTCCGAACGCATCACTGGACGCGGTATTGTCCGCAGTTGAAATGACTTCCTGTTTCTCGCTGGGCGGCAAATATTCGTTACTCATGGTAAATCCCCGGAACACACCCCCAAGCCGTGTTCGAAGGAATTCACTGATTCGCCGGCGGATTTGAGTCTGAAATCGGACCAGCGCAAGGTCTCGCGGGCCGCCGATTGGCTCAATCTTTGCGTAGTACCTTAGGTGGTTCACAACCTCTGATCAGAGAAACGCTTAATGGGGGCTTAATGCTTTTGCGCAACTAATGGGTCACCAGCGCGAAAGTACGTCTTAGTCATAAAATGCGAACCGAGCCCCGCCCCCGAGGAGGCGAATCGGATGGGACTGCTTTTCATTGGCGTGCTGGCCGGAATTTTGATCGGCTTTGGCTTCTTTGCCCCCTCCCAGGGTTACTTCCTGGGCTGCGGCGCGCAACCCTGTTTTGACCGAGTCGCAATGGCTCAGCCGGCGGCGGCGAGGCCTGCTGCCCTCGGGCCGGATCCCTTGATTGCAAAAGCAAGTCCTGCGACCGCGGCAAGATCGGACAAGAGAGCGCTGGAGAAACCATCCGAGAAGAAGCGCGGCAACATCAATGTGGCCAGGGCAGCGCCTCCGACGACACGGATCCACGTCTCGCCATCCAATTCGACCGCGGAAGCGTCTGAGTCCGTACTGAACAAGGCAAAAGTTTCGATCGCAGCAAAGATGGAGAATCCGAACTCTGCCGAATTCAGCGATATGAAGCGGGCCATCAGGAAGAATACGTTGGGGCGTTCCGTGGACACCATTTGCGGGCGCGTCAAAGGGACGAATGCGTCAGGCGAGGAGACTGGAGAGAGACCCTTTCTCTATCTCGTGAAGGAGAACGATGCTTACGTCGTCGACGGACCGGCAAGCTCGGCGGCGGCGATCGCTTATCGCAACATCTGTGACTCAAGCGTGAGGTGAAATCGAAAAGGTCGCGATGGTTTGCGCGCGACCGAAGACCGGAGCGCGATCGCGACATCAGGCGCGGCCGTGCGATGAATTGCGTGGAAAGAGTTTCCTGGCAACTGAACTGACAGTTGCCCCGGCTCAAGAATGCGTAGGCCGGGCCGCAAGATGGGATTGAAGCATCGGCTTACCGATGCGCAATGCGTTGCGGTCGCGGAATTGGTGAGGTGAGCTTACAGAGTACTTTACATTCGAGGACATTATGCACGATCAGGTTCATTCTGCTGAACGGCTCAAAGAATCCCTGCAATTGCCTGTCCTGGCGCTCATCGAGCCGCTTACGCTCACGCGCACCAGCATCCTGAGCATTCTCAGGCGCGAACTGGCGTCGCTAGAGATTGTCGACATGGCGACCACCCACGGACTGGATTGTGTGCCCACACAGGACGTTCGTCTGGTCGTGCTGAGCATTGGGGACAAGCCACCGGACGATCGCACCGTCGAGGACGATCTTGCCGTGATCGCGGAGTGCTGCCTGAACGCCTCCATCGCCCTCATCTCCAATCGCGATGACGAGGCCACCGCACTCGCCGCGCTGCAGCGGGGTGTGCGAGGCTTCTTCCCCACCTCCCTTCCCATCGAAGTCGCCGTTGCCGGTCTGCGCCTTGTTCTGGCCGGCGGGGTTTACAGGCCTCTGCCGGTCATCGAGTTGAGCAAGGCACCCGGCCTCGACCAGCCATATCCGCGCGCGCTTGCATCAACGTACTCGAATGGCGACAGGAGCACGACCGACAGGAATACGACCGATTTCACACCTCGCGAGCAGCAGGTGCTGACGGAGCTTGAGCTTGGTCTGCCCAACAAGCTGATTGCCGCCAAGCTGAACCTTTCCGAAAACACCGTCAAAATGCATATTCAGCACATCATGCGAAAATGCGCCGCCCGCAACCGCACCGAAGCGGTTCTCCGCTGGAGCGGTCGATTGTCGGCTCATGGCCGCGACACCGAGGCGAACGCGTCTTCGATTCCCGAAGCCTAGGTGCCACCCCGCGGCACTCAATCCTCGCGGAACGCACCATGGAAACTGTCAAGCAGGGGCCTTAGGGTGTAAAGCGCAACGGTGCTGCGCCCTGTCGTGATGAAAACCTGAACCGGCATTCCCGGGGTGATCTGGATATCGTTTGCGGCGATCTGTGCGTCGTCGACGCGAATCCTCGTCGCGTAGTATGGCTGGTCGGTGCGCTTGTCGAGGAGCCGGTCGGCCGACACATGCGTCACTGTCCCCTTCAGCCGCGGCACACGACGCTGATTGTACGGCAGGAGATGCACTTCCGCATTCAGGCCCGGATGAACCACATCGATGTCCTCGGGCCTCAGGCGCGCGGTGACAATCAGACGATCCTGCCGGGGCACCAGATCCAACAGTGGAGCACCCGCTCCGATCACGCCTCCCGGCGTATGAACCCGGAGGTCGGTTACTACGCCGTCCTCGGGCGCCTTGATCTCTGTTCGCGACAACTGATCCTGGGCCGCCGGCAGCCGCTCGCGCAACTGGAAAATCTGGTTCTGTGCTTCACGCAACGCTTGTGCGATCTCGTTTTGCCTGTCGCTCTCGAGCTTGATGAGGTTTGCCTGCGATTCACCGATCACTTGCCCGGCACGTGAGATCTGTGCCGCGATCTCGCCCCGACGCCCCTCAATGTCAGCCACTTCCCGTTGAAGGTTCAAAAGGCGCGGTCGCCGCTCGAGGCCCTTGCTGACGAGGGTGGCGACCATGTCGAGTTCTTCCCGGGCAATGTCGATTCGCTGCGCGACGGCAGCCTCCTGGGCCTTGAGGCCCTCGATTTCCTTCTCGACCTGCCCTCGCCTCTCTCGAAGGACCGTCACCTGCGATTGAAACACCTTCCGCCGCGACAAAAAGACGGTCTGCTGCGTCGACAGAATGGTGGCAGCGGCCAGATTCGCGTTGGCGGCCTGCTCCAGCGTCTCCGAAAACGAGAGCTTCTCATATCCCCGCTGCTCGGTTTCAAGCCGGGCTTCGCGTGCCATTGCATCCCACAGTTGGCCCTGAAGGCTTTGTACTTCGGCACGAGCCCTGGTGTCGTCCAGCGCGATCAGTACCTGACCGCTGCGCACGACGTCACCATCTGAAACCAGGATCTTCCCGATGATGCCGCCTTCCAGATGCTGGATCGTCTTGCGGCTCGATTCCGATTCCACGACGCCGGAAGCGATCGCCGCGCTTTCCAGCGGTGCCAGGCTCGACCACGTACCCAGCCCCAGCATGAAGCAGAGCACGAGCAGATTGCCTGCGAGCGTGACGCCGCGGAGCCGCGAGCGTGGCGAGATCGGTGTCGGAGCCGTGCACCACGGAAACTCAAGGGGCTCGTAATCGTCGATTGCGGTGATGCCGATTCCAACCCGCCGCCCGGCGGGTGGGGTGCTCGGCGGAACGCGCGTTTTTGGTTTCCAGATCATGGGCGAACCGGTTGTCCCGGCACCTTGGCGGTTGCGGGCGCGCTCTCGGTTGGCGCGACTTGCGATATCACCTGGGGCCTGCTCAGATGCCGTTCGAAGATGTCCTCGCTTTCGCCGAACGCGACGACCGCGCCGCCTTCCATGATGGCGATCTTGTCCGTGGCTCCGAGAATACCCATTCGGTGAGTCACAACGACCACCATGACATTGGCGATCTTCAGTTGCTCGATGGCGTCCAGCAGCATCCGCTCCCCGGCGTAGTCGAGGCTGGCGTTCGGCTCGTCGAGAACGACGAGGCGCGGGTTGCGGAAAAAGGCCCGAGCAAGACCGAGACGCTGGCGATATCCGCGAGAGAAGGCCACGCTCCCGCTGGGAACCACGGTCTGGTAAGCTTGCGGCAGTCGCATGATCGCGTCATGGATGCCGACGAGCTTGGCGGTCTCGACGATCTCGCGTGGATCGGCATCGTCAAGACGCGCGATGATCTCGTTTATCGTTTCGCCAAGGAGATTGATGTCTTGAGGGAGGTATCCGAGGTGGCGACCGCCTCGCCCCTCGCGGAGCAGCGATACGTCGGCATTGTCGAGCAGAACGCGGCCGTGCGTTGGAATCGTGAGACCGGCGATGACTTGGCCAAGCAGCGACTTGCCCGAGCCGGACGGACCGATGATGCCAAGGCATTCGCCGGGCGCGAGACTGAACGAGATGCCTTTCAACGGGAAGTGGTTGGACCCGGACAACCTCAGGCTGACGTTGTCGACGACGAGACCGGTCAGCGGCTGCCGGGACGGGAATTCTGTGTTCGCCCTCGCCGCCGGGGTTGCGGCGAGCACGGCATCGAGTCGCCGATAGGCTTTCATCGCCGCCGCGAATGATTTCCAGCTTGCAATCGCACCTTCGACCGGCGCGATGGCACGGCCAGACATCAGTGTCGCCACGAAAATGATCGCCGGGCTCTTGCCGTAGTCGAGCACGAGCCACGCTGCCGCTCCCATGATCACGACCTGCGACAGCGCACGTAACGGCTTTGTCGCAAACATGATGAGCGCGTGCCGCGAGAGCGCAACATCGTGCTCCCTGCGCGCTTCTTGTGCGTCGTTGTATATCAGGCGCGCTGTGCCATCCGCCATTCCCATTGCACGGATCAAGTGAATATTGCCGATTGCAGCTGCGAGCCGGCCGTAGCTCCTAGACAATGCGGCGCCGGACTTGACCGTAGCATCGTCCATGAGGAGATCGCCTGCAAGCGTGAGGCCGAACAGCAGAACCACGCTGCAGGCCCCGACCACCCCAAGCAACGGATGAACGAGAAAAAGGACACAGAGAAAGAGGGGTGTCCAAAGCGCATCGAACAGCAGCGGGCATGCGCTGGATTCGACGAACTGGCGAAGAACCGTGAGATCCCGATATGTGTCCGGCGACTGGGCCCAATCGCCTCGAAAGGCGGTTTCGAGGCACGCCGAAAGCACCGAAGGACGAAGCCTGTCTTCAACCCACGCGCCAAGGCGGCCCAATAGAACGCGGCGCAATGCGTCGAGCACTCCACCGACTACGACTGTGAGCGCAACGATGAGGGTGAGCATCAGAAGCGTGTCGCCGCTCCGGCTCGACAACACCCGATCGTAGATCTGAAGCAGGTAGATTGAGGGCGCAAATAGCAGCAGATTGTAGCTGCAGCTATAAGCGAACACGAGGCCAAGCGGGGCCATGCAGGCCCGAAGTGCCGCTTCCAGCGAAGTCCGGGCCGGTGGCAGAAGCGGTTTTCGGAGGGGCGGCATCAGCATTTTTCGTAACCGCCGGAGATTTGGTTTGGCCTCACGCCTGCCTTCCGCTCGGGCATGACGACGAAGCATTGGCTGCAAATCGGGGGCCGGCGGCACGCGCCGCCGGTCCCCGTCACGCGACGAGCTGCTGGTCAAAGCACGTCGAAGTGGAAGTGCACGTCTCCACCTTGTGCGGAATTGAGGCTTCCACCGTCACCGCCGATACCGGCCGCCACGTCCTGGTGCTGGTCTACCCAGAGCTTGTTGATCTGGGTGGCATCCGTATTCGCGTAGACCTTGGAGGTATCGTAGCCACTTTCCGAGCTCTGGCTTCCGTTCGACGTGGCGGTTCCGCCATGGGCCTTTGCAAACCATGAGGCGGTCCCGTTCGCGCCGCCGGCGTCCCAGTCTGCCGTTTGCTTGACGTGATCGCCGGTGTTGACGTGGACGTCGGCACCTTCCGCCTTGTTGGTCGGGTCGAAGGTGAGCGTCGGCTTGTTGATGATGGCTCCCTTGAAGGTGCCATCACCGCCGTTTCCGACGCTTTGACCGCCGGTGTCGATCGATTTGAATCCGATTGAATCCGAAATGTGGACCGCTTTGGGCATCATTTGAGCCTCCCTGCGTTTGTTGATTTACACGCATCATCCATCCCGATCAGATGGACACGCTCCGCAACTCTGATCCTCGCATGCTCGGCGACGATAGATGTCAAATCGGACACCATCCGGTTTGATGGGCCTACGCACGAAAGTATGACCCCCGTGATGACATCTTGACGTCGCAGGCATCAGGGTGTGCCCGAGTGCTTGCATACGCGGCGGGTCGACGGCCAGCCGCGTTGCAATCGGACGAGCGACGCAAGTTTCGCTACGCCATCAAGTGCAGATCTGACAGAAGATGCGTGGAGAGATCGCCACCCAGTGCGAGATTGCCATGGCCTCCATCGCCGCCCACTCCGGCGATCTGGACCGCGCTCTGGTCGATGTGCACATCGTTGGTCTGATCCGCCACTGCCGTCGAATGCGGGCCGGCGATCGCGATATTGATGGGAGCATAGATCGCGACGCTGACATCGATCAGGTTCCCCGAGGAATGCCCGCTCCCGCCATTGCCGGCGCCGTTGGCCCCGGTCGCAATCGCATCGGAGCCGCCCCACAGGCTCTGAGAGAGAAAGCCGCCACCCATCGCAACGTTTCCGTTGCCCCCATACCCGCCGATGCCGGCTATCTGAAGGGCGGACTGGTCCACATACACGCTATTGGTCTGGATCGCGTAAGCGCTGGAGTTGTAACCCGCGACCGCAATGTTGATCGGGTCATACAGCACGAAGGACGTATGAACGAGCTCTCCATGAAAAGAACCGTCTCCGCCATTGCCGGCCTGGTTGCTCGATCCCCAGGCAGGATCGAGCGTGATGACGCTGCCGGCGACGTTGCCGTTTCCGCCGCTCCCGCCAACACCTGCGATCTGAACGGCCGACTGATTGATGTCCACCGCATTTGACTGGCTTGCGTACGCTGTGCCGCCTGGGCCAGCCACCGCAACATTGACCGGATGGTAGATCACGATGGGAGCGTCGACCAAAGCGCCGGAGAAATAGCCGGCGCCGCCGTTGCCGACACCACTGCCGCTGCCTCCCGACGCGAAATTGCCGTTACCGCCATCTCCCCCGACACCCGCCATCTGAAAGGCGGATTGATCGACATTCACGTCGTTGGTTTGCTCGGCCAGGGCAACGGAGCCGTATCCGACGGACACCGAAATGTTGATCGGCTCATAGATCAGAATCGAGGCATGAACGATGCCTCCATAAGAATAGCCATCTCCGCCATTACCGGCTGTGCTGCCTCCGCTTTGGATTGAGCCCCAGCCGAGCGATGGGTTGCCCGATCCAGATCCGAGTCCAGCGGATGGAGTGGCGTGGTGGCCACTATCGGGCTCGAAAGACACAGCATCGTGCCGGCTCATGATCCCGGTGGGAGAATGCGCCTCCTGGCCAGCGACCCACAGCCGGCTATGGGCGCCGGCTCCGTCGTCTCCGGACATCGGCATGGAGGAAGGCGCAGAGTCCCTCGATGTGGAAGCGAACCTGTCATAGCCATCATCGTCAACGGGATGGTGGTCGCGATGAAGCGGTACGATCGCGTCCGACGGGTACCGGAAATTCATGTCGCCTCCCTCGTCGCAACCGGACGGACCTCTCCCACGTCAAGGAGTGTCAGCCTGGGGAGGTCAAAAGCCGAGTCGTCAATTCGAGTGCAGCGATTCGAATGAGGACGTCAGATCGGCTACACCCATTTGGGAGCGGACAGCCGTCGCGGGAGCACTGAGTCTCTGCGAGCATGCCGTTAGATGTAACTCCTCACAGCTTGCGGCGAGAAGTCGCAATTCACACACCGTGGGAATTGCCGGCGAGGGGGCGCGGGCGAAGCTCGTCGCGCCCCCGTAAGAACGGAGAGAGGGAAAGGCGCGAGCTCACTTCATCGGGCACTTGTCGTGGAAGCGGTCCTGGTCGTCCTTGACGATGGTGGCGACCGTCTTCAGCGCGAGCTGGCCGTCGGCGTCCTTCACGACATCCTGGAGATAGAAGTTCTGGATCGGGATGTGGTTGTTGCCGTACTTGTAGGGGCCGCGCAGCGACTTGAAGTTGGCCTTTTCCATTTCGGCCTTCATCGCGTCCTTCTTGCTGGTGTCGCCCTTCACCGCCACGACCGCGCTGTTGATGAGCTGGGCCGCGTCATAGGCCTGCGCGCCGTAGTAGGTCGGGCGCAGGCTGGCGTACTTCTTGCGGTAGTCGGCGACGAAGCGTTTGTTCTCGTCGTTCGGGAGGTCGTTGACCCATTCCTGCGCACCGGGGACGCCCAGCGCATTGTCCTTCTGGAGCGGC
Organism: Bradyrhizobium sp. UFLA05-112; assembly: GCF_053572325.1. NCBI lineage: Bacteria > Pseudomonadati > Pseudomonadota > Alphaproteobacteria > Hyphomicrobiales > Nitrobacteraceae > Bradyrhizobium > Bradyrhizobium sp. UFLA05-112. The sequence continues at coordinate 66,197 of NZ_JBANBK010000006.1, forward strand.
AGCGAAAGCTCGTCGACGGTAAACGCCGTATAGAGCGGGATCTGGGTCTTCAGGCCCGCCTGCACATATTGATTGAGGAACTGCACGCCGGCGGCACCTGGATAGAACACGAAGATCGACTCGGCGCCCGAGGCGCGCGCCTTGGAGAGCTCGGCGGAGAAATCGAGCTGGCTCGGCCACACCGTATATTCCTCGCCCTTGATCTCGCCCTTGAAGGTGCTCTTGACGCCCGCGAGCATGTCCTTGCCCGCGGCGTAGTTCGGCCCGATCAGGAAGACGCTCTTGACGCCCTTCTGGTTCATGTACTGGCCCATCGCCTGCGGGGTCTGGTCGTTCTGCCAGGAGGTCGAGAAGACGTAAGGCGAGCACAATTCGCCGGCGAGCTGCGACGGGCCGGCATTGGCCGAGATCAGGAAGGTCTTCGAATCCACCGCCGTCTTGAGCGAGGCGAGCAGCACGTTGGACCAGATGTAGCCGACGATGAAATCGACCTTGTCGGACTGCACGAGCTTTTCGGTCTTCTGCTTGCCGACGTCGGGCTTCTGCTGGTCGTCCTCGTAGATCACCTCGACCGGCTTGCCGTCCATCTTGCGGCCGAGATGGTCGAGCGCGAGCTCGAAGGAGTTGCGCATGTCGTTGCCGATCACCGCGGTCGGGCCGCTGAAGGTGGAGACGAAGCCGATCTTGATGGTGTCGCCGGCCGATGCCGGGCTTGCCAGCGCGAGCGCAGCCGCACCCGCCAGCCAGAATGCCGTCCTCATACCCAGTCCCCTCCTCGTTCTCATTGCCCCGGACTGACGGATGGCCCGCTTCCGGATCGTTCTGTTAGGACGCAAAATCGTGAAAGCCGTCAATGGCTCAGCGCCCGCCTGCACCATAATTCGCCCCCATCCCCGATGGCAAGAACTATAGTTCTACTCACTTTGGCGAGGGCTGCGGCGCTTTTTCGCGGTCCCGTCGATACGCTGTCGCTATTCCTCAATTGATGACGGCTATTGGACCGCGACCCGATCTTCGCTCTTTAATGAGTGACGCACACCCAACGAATCGAGGGCAGCTTTCATGACTGCGAAACCCCACCGCGTCGTCATCGTCGGAGCCGGCTTCGGCGGGCTGGAGACGACCCACCGGCTCAGTGGCGCGGGCGTCGAGATCACGCTGATCGACCGCCGCAACCATCATCTGTTTCAGCCGCTGCTCTACCAGGTCGCGACCGCTTCGCTTGCGACCAGCGATATCGCCTGGCCGGTCCGCCACCTCATGCGGGCGCGGCGCGAAGTGACGACGCTGTTTGCGACCGTGAGCGGCGTTGATGCCGAGCGGCGCGCCGTGCTGCTCGATGACGGCAGCGAAGTTCCCTATGACACGCTGGTGCTCGCGACCGGCGTCCGCCACGCCTATTTCGGCCACGACGAATGGGAGCAGTGGGCGCCCGGCCTGAAGACGCTGGAGGATGCGACCACGCTGCGTCGTCACATCCTGCTCGCATTCGAGCGCGCCGAACGCGAGACCGATCCGGAGCGCCGCGCCGCGCGCCTCACCTTCGTCATCATCGGCGCTGGTCCGACCGGCGTCGAGCTCGCCGGCACCATCGCCGAGATGGCGCACCACACGCTGCCGGGCGATTTTCGCAACATCGACACGCGCAAGGCGCGCGTCGTGCTGATCGAGGCTGGACCGCGCGTGCTCGCCGGCTTTGCCGACGATCTCTCGGCCTATGCGCAGGCCTCGCTGGAGAAGATCGGCGTCGAGGTCGTCCTTGGCCAGCCCGTCACCGAGGTTGACCGCGATGGCGTGGTCTATGGCGGGCAGCGGCTCAATGCGAAGACCCGGATCTGGGCGGCCGGCGTGCGCGCCTCTCCCGCCGCCGAATGGCTGAATGCGCCGGCCGACCGCGCCGGCCGCGTCGAGGTTGCGGAAGATCTGACCGTGCCCGGCCATCCAGATGTCTTTGCCATCGGCGACACCGTCACCATTCCCGCGTGGGACGGCAAGCCGGTGCCCGGTATCGCGCCGGCGGCCAAGCAGCAGGGACGCTACGTTGCTGATCTCATCAAGGCACGGCTGCGCGGCGAGAAGCTCGGCCCGTTCCGCTACAAGCATGCCGGCAGCCTCGCGCAGATCGGCAAGCGCCTCGCGGTGATCGATTTCGGTCGGGTGAAGCTGCGCGGCGCGATCGCGTGGTGGATCTGGGGTATCGCCCACATCTACTTCCTGATCGGCCTGCGCCATCGCCTTGCGGTCGCGCTCACCTGGCTCTGGATCTACGTCCGCGACCAGCGCGCCGCGCGCCTGATCACGCAGGGCAGCAGCAAGGTGGTGGGGTAGACGGCTCTTCCCTTCTCCCCTTGGAGAAGGTGGCGCGAAGCGCCGGATGAGGGGTTGTTTCCGCACACTCAACTGCACGAGTTGCGTGCGCGGATAGCTCACCCGGCTTTGCTTCGCAAAGCGGGTGCAGCAGCGCTTGCGGCCACACTTACTTCACCAGCGCGCACCCACCCTCCGCCAATGGCCGAAACGCCTGGTCTGCGGGAATCGTCGAGACCAGCTTGTAATAATCGTACGGGTATTTCGACTCCTCCGGCTTCTTCACCTCGAACAGATACATCGGGTGCACGACGCGGCCATCCTGACGGATCGCGGTGTCGCCGAACAGCTTGTCCCTGCCGCTGAGTTTCTTCATCTCCGGCACGACGTCCTTTGCGTTGTCGCTGCCGGTGGCGGCGACCGCATTGAGATAAGCGAGCGTTGACGCATAGACGCCGGCCTGGTTGCCGCTCGGCATCTTGCCGTTCATGCCGGGCCGCGCCGCGAAGCGTTTTGCGAAGGCGCGGGTATCGTCGTTCATGTCCCAGTAAAAGGCTTCCATGAGCTGGAGGCCTTGTGCGACCTTCAGGCCCATGCCGTGGACATCGTTGATGAAGAGCAGGAAGGCGACGAGCTTCTGCCCGTTCTGCTGGATGCCAAACTCGGCGGCCTGCTTCACCGCGTTGATGGTGTCTCCGCCGGCATTGGCGAGCCCGATCACCTGCGCCTTCGAGCTCTGTGCCTGCAACAGGAAGGAGGCGAAATCGGCCGTGCCGAGCGGATGTTTCGAGGAACCGATTACCTTGCCGCCATGCGCCTCGATATATTTCTGCGCCTCCGCCTCGATACCCTTGCCGAGCGCGTAGTCCACCGTGAGGAAGTACCACTCCTTGCCGCCGTGCGAGATCATTGCCGCCGCGGTGGTGTTGCCGGTCGCCCAGGTGTCGTTGACCCATTGGATGGTATTGGGCGAGCAGGCCTTGCCGGTGAGGTCGGCGCTTGCGGTGGACGATGCGAGAAACGTCATGCGGCTGTCGCGCAGCAGCGTGTTGATGGAGAGACCGACCGCCGAATTCGGCACGTCGACGATCGCATCGACACCCTCGACGTCGAGCCATTTGCGCGCGATGGCCGCGCCGACGTCGGCCTTGTTCTGGTGGTCGGCATAGACGATCTCGACCTTGATGTTCTTGCCTCCACCGTTGAAATCTTCGGCCGCCATGCGCGCAGCCTCGACGGAGCCCATGCCGTTGGTGTCCTGGAAAATGCCGGAGATGTCGTTGAGCACGCCGATGCGCACGACGTTGTCGGATATTTCGGCGCTGGCTGTTCCGGCCATCAGGCTTGCCGCAAGTGCAAGCGTAAGTGCACGCGTCCACTTCAAGTTCTTCATCGTTCCCTCTCCTGTTGGCTTTTCGCTTCGCGGCACCGGTCGTTGCCGGCGGCGATCCGAACGCCAGACCTACCGCTTCAGACTCGCTTCAGACCTGCCGCTTGAGACCTGCCGCTTGAGATCTGCCGCTTGAGATCTGCCGCTTCAGACTTGCCGCTTCAGATCTGCCGCTCCGGCAGGCGCAGCACGAGCCCGTCGAGCTCGGGCGTGATCTTGATCTGACAGGACAATCTGCTGTTGGCCGTACGCTCGGCGGCGGCGCCGTCGAGCAGAGCGTCCTCGTCATCAGCCATCGCCGGCAAGCGCGCGAGCCAGCCATCGTCGACATAGACATGGCAGGTCGCACACATTGCGTTGCCGCCGCACTCGGCCAGAATGCCGTCGAGGCCGTGGCGGGTCGCGGCCTGCATGGCGCTCTCGTCATCGCTGACGTCAATACGTTCGCTCTTGCCGCCGGAGTGAATGAAGGTGATCGCAGGCATCAAGGATCCTCAGGCCGGAGTGACGGTGACTGGGAGGCTGTCGAGCCCGCGCAGCGTGTTGTTGAACCGGCGCTTCGGCTCGCCCGTGATCTCTATCTTCGCGATTCGTCGCGCCAGCGCCGACAACATCACCTCGCCCTCGAGGCGTGCGACGAGCTGGCCAACGCACATGTGAATGCCGGAGCCGAAACCGACATGGCCGGAGGTGCGGCGGGTGATGTCGTAGGTATCGGGCTTATCCCAGCGCCGCGGATCGCGATTGGCAGCACCAAGGAACATCAAAACCTTCTCGCCCTCGCCGATCCTGGTGCCGCCGAGTTCGACCTCGCGCGTGGTCGTTCGGAAGAAGGTCTGGACCGGGCTTTCGAAGCGCACGGCCTCCTCGAAGGCATTGCGCGCCAGCGTCGGATCATCGCGCAGGCGCTGCCATTGATCGGGAAAGCGTGCGAGGCAATAGACCGCGGCGCCGATGCCGTTGACGGTGGTATCGAGCCCCGCCGACAGCAGCGAGCGCACCAGGAGCGGCGCCTCGGTCGCGGTGATCTCGCCCTCGTCGACGCGGGCGTGGATGCAGGCGCCAAACCCGCCTGGCGCGAGGTTCTCACGCTGGCATTGCTCGGCGATATAGGCCTGATGTGGCGCCGACCGCTCGATTGCCTCTTGGCGCAGCTGGTTCGGTGGACCGAAGGCGTTGAACACCAGGCTCGCATAGGGGATGAGATGCTCACGGCCCTCCGGCCTCAAGCCCAGCGCATCGGGGAAGATCGAGAGCGGATAGGCTTCGGCGAGCTCGGCGATGGCATCGAAACTGCGCTTCTCCAGCAGCACATCGACCCGCTCCTCGGCCGCCGCAGCAAAACGGTCGCGCACCTGCTTCATCACCGTCGGCGACAGCACGCGCGAGAGCACGGTGCGGGTGCGCGTATGCGCGGGCGGATCGGCTTCCAGGATCAGGCTCGGCGGCCGCCACGGCTTCTCCTTCTTGAAGTCGCTGAGGCCCACGCCGCGGCTGGAGCAGAAGGTCGTGGGATCGTTCAACACCGCATGGACCTCGGCATAGCGCGCGACGCCGTAGACGTTCCATTTGTCGAGATAGACCACGGGACCGGCGTCGCGCAGCACGTCATGGGTGGGGAAGGGATCGGCGAAGAACCCGATCGCGAAGGGATCGACAACGAGATGCGGGATGGCGGGCGGGCCGCCGGTCGAAGCGGAGCTGGCTGCACTCATTTACATCCTCCCAATTTTGCGCTTGTGGAGCGCACGCGCATGTCCTTATTTCTGTCGCGCATGAACCGAGCCCCGAGATGACCGCGCCCTCGACCCGAAGCCATAAGACGCCCGCTGAAGCGGGGCCGACGCTCGACCTCGAGCGTTACGTTCCGGCCTTCATCACCTTCATCGCCAACAAGCTCTCGAACAGCGCCACCGCATTCTATCAGCGCGAGTTCGGCGTCAACGTCACGGAATGGCGGATCATGTCGCTGCTGGCGATCGAGCCGGGCATTCCGGCCTCGCGCATCTGCCACGTCATCGGCTTCGACAAGGGGCCGGTGAGCCGGACATTGGCCAGCCTGGACAAGCGCGGGCTGGTGGCGATCCGCAGCGATCCCAATGACGGGAGGACGCACTCGATCTCGCTCACCGCAAAAGGCCGCGCCACCCATGACAAGGTGATCGTCGCCGCCTTCGCGCGCGAGCGGCGGCTGCTCTCGTGCCTGTCCAAGAACGAGCAGGAGGTGCTGATCGATCTGCTGCGCCGGCTGCACGAGAATCTCGGCGCGGTCACCGGCGACACGTGAGGGCGCGCCCCGCGCGCGCGGCGTGTCGCGTTCACCTGGCATGCGCCGGCGATTGCCGGCGGCAGCATTCCTGCCGAACATGAATCCTCCCATTTGAGCGCAGCGGTTTCTCCGCCATCATCCTGCTTGCGAAGGACTCGCATAAATTAGTTGCTTAAGCAACAAAAATTTCAAAGTGCATTTTGAGACAGGAGCGTTGGCCTAGTGAAGATGTCCGATGTTCCGTGTCCCGGACGCGGCACGGCATTCCGGGCGATGCAAAGCATCGTCCCGTACGACGCAGAGCCGGGACCAGGCAGCATGGGCCCCGGCTCAACGGTGCACCACCATAGCGCGTCGAAGACGCGCGTGAACGCGCTTTTGGTGTTGCGCCGCGTCCGGGGCACGAGATCGCACTTCGTCTCTCAGTTACGGCGCCTTGCAGACAAAGTTCGCGGCATCCTCGATGTTGCCCGTGCCGGAGTAGGCCGCATAGGACGGATATGGACAGAGCGGCCGGGTGCGGTTCGCGCTCCACGTCGCCGGAACTTCCTTGTTCGCGGGGTTGATCGAGGCGACGATCCACTCCGGCGCCTTGCCCTGCTCGACCCAGTCGGTCAGTGCGGTCAACGCATCGAACTTGTCGAGCGTGACGCCGCCGCCACAATGCGTACCACCGGGCATGGTGAAGAGGCGCGCAAAATTATTCGCGTTGCCCTGCGCGTTCCTGCTCAGCCGATCGTACCAGCGGATGGTGTCGTTGACCGAGAACACCGGATCGGCCTGGCCGTGATAGATCAGCATCTTGCGCCCTGCCTTTTGCAGGCCAGCGAGCTTGGGATCGTCGACGTCGGGCGGCGTCATGAAGTCCATCGCCGATTCCGTGAAGGTGCCCTCCTTGGCAAAAATCTTTGGTGCGTCCTTGTCGAAGTCATAGGCCTTCAGCGCGTCGATGAGCTTGTCGCTACTTCCTTCCACAGCAACGGGCGGCGTCGAGAAGATGTAGTTCAGCGACGCGGCGCCCATGGTCGCGATAATCGGAAAATTGTTCCAGGGCGCGACGGGGCTCTCGATCTTCCAGGCGCGCCAATTGCCGGTGCCGATGCCACCGTCGAGCGGCCAGTCCGAATAGAGCGCTTCGCCCTTCGAATTCTTCGGCCCGGCGAGGCTGGTCTTCAGCGCGTCGACCTTGGCTTCCGACAGGCAGGCATTGGTCTGGCCCGGTGCGCAAACGAGAGTCTTGAGATCCAACGCCTTCTGGCACGCGGCGAGATTGGCCGTGAGGCCATCCTTGGCGCCATCGAGCGCGTCGCAGGCCTCGGTGATGCGCGAGGCGATTGCTTGCGCATCCTCCTTGGTGATCGACTTGCGCAGATCCGGATCGGCCTTCAGGAAAGCCTGCACGTCCCAGGCGTGCTGGACCGCAGCGCGCGGCAGATCGAAGCCGGGATTACCGACGAGGAAGCCGTCATAATTTTCCGGCATGCGCGAGGCTGCCACCATCGCATGACGTCCGCCGTTCGAGCAGCCCGCCATGTAGGAACGATCCGGCTGGCGGCCGTAATGCAGCGCGATCATCTTCTTCGCAACCGGCGAGAGCGTGATGTCGGCGGCATAGCCGTAGTCGCGCCGCGCCTGCGGATCGAGCCCGAAGGCCGCACCTGCGGCGAGCCCGAGCGATTTATTGGCGGGATCGGAGCCGGAATGTCCGCTGTCCGACGACAGCACCGCAAAACCGCGCGCGAGCGGCACCGTGCCGCCGGAGGCCCAGCCATCCGGCTTGTCGCCGAGTGCGGGAACGACGACACCGTCGTTGCCACCATTGACCTGGTGCAGGAAGCGGCCGTTCCACTCGGCCGGCAACCGCAGCTCGAACTGGATGGCATAGGACTTTCCGTCCGCGCCGGTGCGTTGGTTGGCAAGGCCGGTCACGATGCAATGCTTGGGCAGGCCGTTGCCGGCCTCCTGAAGCTTGGAGCTGACGATCTCGACGCCGGCGACGGACAGCGACGCCGTGGTGACCGGCGAGCAACCCTCGCCCTCGGCGCGAGCGAGCGCGGTGGATCCAAGAAGGGCAGCCAGCGCGGCTGCCGAAATCAAGCCAGACCTCACGGCGGCCTCCCTATTTGATTATATTTGATAACTATTACACACGATCTATATTTTGACAAGTCGCGGACGCGGCGCAGCGCCCTTGGCGATGCGACGCAGAGCAGAGACCCAAGGTGCGGTCTTCAAAGACAGGGCACCGGCTCTGTAGCGCATCACCATAGCGGGTCGAAGACGCGCGTGGACGCGCGTTTGGTGCTGCGCCGCGTCCGGGGCACGGGATTGTGCCGAGATGTTCAGTTTACCTGGCGCAGCCGATCCATTCGGCCGACGCATCGTCGTCCAGCCGCGCCATGGCCTCGGCGCGGCGCATCAGCACGGCGCGCTGGTTGATATAGCCCTTGTCGGTGATCTCGCCGCCGTCGACCGACGGCGGCTCGGCCAGCAGCAGCGCACGCGTGGCGTGGCCGGAGGAATTTGCGCCTTGCGCCTTCAACTTCGCGAGCCCCTGCGCGATCGCGCTCCTCACCTTGTCGTGGCCGAGCACCTCGCTCACGGCGGCTGTATCCGAAAGCCCCGCATGCGCACGGCAGACCGGAATGTTGGGAAATACCAGGAAGCGCACCTCATCGCCGCCGTGGCCGGTGACGACGATGTCTTGCGCCAGGGGCGCGAGCGCGGTAATGCCCGCGACGCGCAAGGTGCCGACGCTGACCCAGGTACCGGAGTTGAGCTTGAAGTCCTCGGCGACACGGCCATCGAAGAACAGGCCGCGCTCGGGGCGGGCGCTATCGGCGAATTTCACGGCATCGCCGATGAGGTAAAACCCCTCCTCGTCGAAGGCCTGCTTTGTCAGGTCCGGGGCTTTCCAATACCCTGGCGTGACATTCGGCCCGCGCACGCGCACCTCCAGCTTGTCACCGGAGGTGACGAGTTTGAGCTCGGTGCCCGGGATCGGGACGCCGATATTGCCGGAGCGTTCGGCGAGGAAGTGGCAATCGGTCGCGAGCGGCGAGGTTTCAGTCGAGCCCCAGGCCGACACCATGGCCAGCGCGCGACCGACGGTCGCGATCGAGAGCTCCTCGAGTGCATCCCAGAGATTCTGTGGCAGCGCCGCGCCGGCGTAGAAGGCGAATTTGACCTCGCCGAAGAAACGCCGCCGCAATTCCTCGTCGCTGCGCAGCGCCGAGATCAGCATGTCGAAACCGCGCGGCACGTTGAAATAGACCGTCGGCATCACGCTTTTCAGATTGGCAAGCGACGTCGCGAACAAGCCAGGCGCCGGCTTGCCGCCGTCGATATAGAGCGAGCCGCCATTGCGCAGCACGAGATTGAAATTGTGGTTGGCGCCGAACGTATGGCTCCAGGGCAACCAGTCCAGGATCACGAGGTCGCCGCCTTGCGCGAGAAAGGTCCAGGTCTGCGCCTTGGCCTGCTGGCTCGAGGTCAGCATGCGCTGGGTGTTGATCACCGCCTTGGGCGTGCCCGTCGAGCCCGAGGTGAACAGGAATTTTGCGATCGTGTCCGGCGTCAGTGCGGCGAAAGCTTTGGCGACGTCGGCAGTTTCCGGCGTCGCGGCGAGGGCGCGGAAGGACAACGCCTCAGTGTCGTCGGGATTGCCGCTGACGATCTCCGCCTGATGCAACGGCCTGATCGCCGCGAGCGCCGCAGCAAACGGCTTTGTGTCGCTGACATAGACCGCGCCGGGCTGAAGCAGGCCGATCATGCTCTTGAGCTTGTCGAAGTCTTTGGACATCAGCGAATAGGCCGGCGATATCGCGGCCGAGGGCACGCCGACATGCTGGGCAGCCAGCGCAAGCAGCGCATGATCGACGCTGTTGTCGGAGAGGATGACGAGCGGACGCTCGGTGCTCAGGCCTTCCGCGAGGATCCAGGATGCCAGCGAGCGCACCTGCCGCAGCGCCTGCGCGTAGGTGACGGTGGTCCAGGGCGCATCGGGCTTGCCCCGCTCCGCGAGAAAGACTTTGTCCGGCGTTTGCCGCGCCCATTGCTCCAGCCAGTCCCCGATGCAGCGCGCGGCCTCACGCAAGGGCTCGGGCGAGCGCAGCACGATGCTGCCGTCGGCGCGATGCTCGGCGACCGTCTTGGGCGTTGCGAACAGGCTGGAAGCCTCATCGCGTGCGGCGGCCATGGTCATGGGTCGTCCTCCTGGCCAGCGGCCTCGTGCGGGCCGCTTTGGCGATAATGTTGGGCAGCACCAGTGCCATGTCGAGGAGAGGATCGGCAAGGCAAACGGGGAGACCAGCGATCTGCTCAAAACTTGAGCAGATGCACGCACCCGGGCGTTACCCACGCACCACTGCCGGCGGGCGCTTATTCTCGTAACTGCATGATCTTTCGGTAATATCCGGATCAGGCGACCTGCCCGGATTGTGTACACAATGGCACATCGTTTGCTTCACGCCTGATGAGGATTCGTTGCCGGAGTTTTTTATTGCCATGGGGGCTGACCAGCCAGAGACGGTCGCCGCGATTCTAGCCGCGCATCGCGCGGGCGCGATGACGCCGGCGCAGACGATCGCACGCAGCTATCAGCGCATCCGCAACTGTGGCGATGATGCCGTCTTCATCAGCCTGCGCGACGAGAAGGACGCGATTGCGGAAGCCGAGAAGCTCGCAGCGCGAAAGGATGCGGCAGGCCTGCCGCTCTACGGCGTGCCGGTCGCGGTGAAGGACAATATCGACGCGCTGGGCTTTCCGACCACCGCCGCCTGCCCGGCTTTCTCCTACACGCCGACACATGACTCCACCGCCGTCGAGCGCCTGCGCGCTGCCGGCGCCATCATCATCGGCAAGACCAATCTCGATCAGTTCGCAACCGGCCTCGTCGGCGTGCGCTCGCCTTACGGCATTCCTAAAAATCCGATCCGCGAGGATCTCATTCCCGGCGGGTCGAGCTCGGGGTCGGCAACGGCCGTCGGCGCCGGCCTCGTGCCGCTCTCGCTCGGCACCGACACCGCAGGAAGTGGCCGCGTGCCGGCGATGCTCAACAATATCGTCGGGCTGAAGCCGAGCCTCGGCATGATCTCGACCGCAGGCCTCGTGCCCGCATGCCGCACGCTCGACTGCATTTCGGTCTTCGCCTTGACGGTGGACGATGCCGCGCTCGCGCTCTCCGTGATGGCGGGGCCGGACCAGGCCGATCCGTTCTCGCGCGACCGGCCGCTCGGCGCCATCACGCCGTTCCCGGCCAACGTTCGTCTGGGCATACCGCGCAACGGGCAACTGATCTTCTTCGGCGACAAGAAATCGGAGGCTGCCTATGGCGAGGCCTTGAAGCGCTGGACGGCGCTCGGCGCCGTTCTCGTCGAGTTCGACCTCGAGCCGTTCTACGAGACCGCGCGGCTGCTCTATGAGGGACCTTGGGTCGCCGAGCGTTATCTCGTGATCCGCAATCTCCTCGCCTCCGCGCCAGATGCGATCCATCCGGTGACGCGCGAGATCACCGCCGCCGGTGCGCGGCTCACCGCGGCCGAGACCTTCTCCGCGCTCTACCGCCTGCAAGGGCTGCGCAAGATCGCTGAGCGCGCCTTCGCGCATCTGGACGCGCTCGTGCTGCCGACGGCGCCGACCGTTTATTCGACCGCGCAGGTGCTCGCCAATCCGATCGAGCTCAATAGCCGGCTCGGCACCTACACCAATTTCGTCAACCTGCTCGATCTCTGCGGCCTGGCGCTACCGGCATCGATGCGACCCGATGGCGCGCCGTTCGGCATCACGCTGCTCGCACCTGCTGGTCGCGATGGATTCCTTGCGAGCATTGGCCGCGTGTTCCACGCCGACACAAAGCTCAGCATCGGCGCGAAGGGCATTGCGCAAGCACCGCTCGCTCCGCTGCCGGCCAACAGCGCCGACGAGATTCCGATTGCCGTGGTCGGCGCGCATCTGTCCGGCATGACGCTGAACGGCGAGTTGAGGGCGCTGAATGCTCGACTGATCGAAGTAACGAAGACGGCGCCGGACTACAAACTCTACGCACTCGACACGACGCCACCAAAGCCCGGAATGCTGCGCGTCGAAGCCGGCAAGGGGGCCGCGATCGAGCTGGAGATCTGGTCCTTGTCGGCGCCGGCCTTCGGCAAGTTCGTCAACGCGATCCCGCCGCCGCTGTCGGTCGGCAGCATCAGGCTCGCCGACGGCCGCAGCGTGAAAGGCTTCATCGTGGAGCCGGAGGCGCTGGGCGCAGCGCGCGACATCACGAACTACGGCGGCTGGCGCGCGTATATGGCGGAAGTGGCGACAGTGTAGCTATCTCTCGTAGGGTGGGCAAAGCGAAGCGTGCCCACCATTGGTACCGCGAGAAAAGTGGTGGGCACGGCGCTGCGCGCCTTTGCCCACCCTACGACATCACACCGACACCGCGTAGATCTCATACTCCCCGCGCACCAGCTCGATATGCGCGCGCATGGCGGCGGCGGCGCCTTGCTTGTCGCCGCGCATGATGGCGACGACGACGCGATCGTGCTCGGCCTGCGACTTTGCGAGACGGCCGAGATTGCGGAACTGGGCGCGGCGGAACGGCTGCACGCGCACGCGAGTGGCGAGCGTGATTTCGGCGATGTAGCCGTTCTGCGAGCCGGCATAGATCGCATTGTGGAAGCGCTCGTTGACCTCGTGGAATCGTTCCGGATTGCCGGTATAGCTCAGCACCCGCAGCTCCTCGTGAATGGCTTCCAGACCATGGCGCTCGCCCGCCGACATCCGCTCGGCCGCAAGTCCGGCGCACAAGGCTTCCAGCTCCGCCATCGCCTCGAACATGCTCGTCAGCCGCTCGATCGAGGGCTGCGCCACCACCGCGCCGCGATGGGCGCGCGCCTCGACGAGGCCACTTGCCACGAGCTGACGCAGCGCTTCGCGCACCGGCGTGCGCGAGACGTTGAAGCGTCGCGCGATATCGGTCTCATCCAGCGGCGCACCTGGCGGCAACGTGCCGCGCACGATCTCGTCCGCGAGCTGAAGCCGCAGCTCCTCGGCGCGCGTGACCTTCTCCACCGAAGGCAGCGGCCGGTCAACGCGCGGCACCATCGTCTCAGGCGGCGGGGCTCCGGGCGGAAGGTCGTCAAGCGTCATGCGATCAGGTCTCTTTCGGCTCGTCGATGATGCTGACATGGGCGGCGACGACGCGCCAGCCCTCGGGGAAGCGGACCCAGGTCTGCATCTGCCGGCCGACCCGGCCCGGCATGGTGTCGCGATAGAACAGCGTTGAGGCGACCGCCGTATCGCGGCCGTAGCTGGTGATCACGGTTTTCGCGGTACGGCGGTTCAACCCGACCGGCGAGCGCGCGGCGCGAAAGCCGGAGATTGCCTCATAGCCGTAAAGGTTCTCGCCGATGCCATAGCGCAGCGTGCGCGGGTCATCGCGGAACAGCTCGCCGAGCACGGCGACGTCGTTGGTGACCAGCGCTTTCTCGTAGCGTTCGAACGCCGCTGTGACTTCCACGATCACGTCGGGGAGATCGATCTCCATCTCAAATCCCTCTCGGCGACGGCGCAGATACAACGCCCATCCGTTCCAACGCGTGCGCGACGCGCAGCGCAATGTCCTCGCGCCAGGGCGCGGCGATGATCTGCACGCCGATCGGCAACGGCTCGAGCGGCACCGGCACGGCAACCACGGGCAGGCCGATGAAGGAGATCGGCTGGGTGTGGACCCCGATATTGGCGCGCACGGGCAACTCGACGCCATCGAGCTTGAACGTCACCTGCCCGAGCTTTGGCGCCGTGCAGGGTGTCGCCGGCGCGAGCAGCACGTCGACCGATTTGAAGATCTCGGCGAGTTGCGCGCGATACCAGCGGCGGAATTTTTGCGCGCGGTCGACCAGCGTCGCAGGCACCATGGCGCCCGCGATCAGCCGGTCGCGGACCGCGGGATCGAAATCGTTCGGACGCCTGCGCAAGCGATCGAGATGCAGCGATGCCCCCTCGGTCGTGGTGATGACATAGGCGGCCGCGCGGGCCCGCGCGGCCTCGGGAATGTCGATCACTTGCGTCGCGCCGAGCGCCTTGGCCACGCGGCTGACCGCCTCGACAGCTTCAGGAAATACGTTCTTCTGGAAATAGCCGCCGGCGATCGCGATGCGCAGGCCGGAGGTCGGTTCGGACAACAGCGGCATCACCGGCTGGACCGGCCGCATGGTGCAAGCGGCATCGTCGGCATCCGGCCCCTGCATCGCGTCATAGGCGAGCGCAAGATCGGTGACCGAGCGCGCGAACGGGCCGAGATGATCGAGGCTCGCAACGAACGGGAAGGAGCGCGCCCGCGATAGCCGGCCATAGGTCGGCTTCAGGCCAAAGATGCCGCAGAAGGACGACGGCACGCGGATCGAGCCGTTGGTGTCCGAGCCCAGCGCGATCGGCACCAGCGCGCCGCCGACGGCGCTGCCGGAGCCACCGGAGGAACCGCCGCTCATCCGCGTCGTGTCGTGCGGATTGCGCGAGGGGCCGTCATGAACGTTCTCGCCGGTGAAGTCGTAGGCGTACTCGCCCATGTTGAGCGCGCCGACCAGCACGGCGCCGGCCGCTTCCATCCGCTCGATCAGCGTGGCATCGCGCGCGGCGGGTGCGCGGTCGCGGTTGATCTTCGAGCCGGCGCGCGTCGGCAGGCCCGCGACGTCGAACAGGTTCTTCACCGCGAACGGGACACCTGCGAGCGGGCCGACCTTTCTGCCGGCCGCGATGTCGGCATCGATCGCGCGCGCTTTGGCGCGGGCGCGATCGGCAGTGACGTCGGTGAAGGAATTGAGGATCGTGTCATGCTGCTTGATGCGGGCGAGCGCTGCTTCAGTCGCGGCGAGCGCGGACAGTTTGCCGCCTGTCACCGCCCTGGCGATGTCCGCAGCCGTCACTTCAGGAGCTGTCGTCATGGCAGCATCAGGCGGTGAACACGGGCGCCGGCTCGGTCTCGTCCGGCAGCGCGAATTCGTCGACGAGGCGGGCGAGCCGCAGCGACACGTCCAAGTTGGCGCGAATGGCCGGCCTCCAGGCCTCCTCGATCGGCAACGCCAGTGCTTGCGCGACGGCGTCGATATAGTCGTCCAGCGGCTCGGCCATCACGCTCCCAAAAAGGCTCTCAGTGCACCGGCAACGGCGGATGCGGGATCGCCGTCAACAGCTCCTTGGTGTAGTCGTCCTGCGGATCGCCGAGGACTTTTTCGGAAGTCCCCTCTTCGACGATTCGACCCGTCCGCATTACAATGACACGATCGCACAACAGGCGCACTACATTCAAATCATGCGAGACGAACAGGTAGCTCATCCCTAGCCGCGCCTTGAGATCCTGGAGCAGGTTCAGCACCACCGCCTGGACCGAGACGTCGAGCGCCGCTGTGGGTTCGTCCAGGATGACGAGCCTTGGATGCAGCGCAATCGCGCGGGCGATGCCGACGCGGGCCTTCTGTCCCCCCGACAATTGATGCGGGAAGCGATCGAGCAGATCGTGCGGCAGGCCGACCATGGTCGCGAGCTCCTCGCAGCGCGCCCGTAAGCCATCGCGTCCCCTGATGTCGCCAAGTTGCATTAGCGGGTCCGCGATGGCGCGGGCCGCGGTGAAGCGCGGATTGAGGCTGTCGGTCGGGTCCTGGAACACCATCTGGATGCGGCTGCGCAACGGCAGGCGCGCAAAGGCGCTCGGCATGACGCTGCCGATCTCCTCGCCGTCGAACTGGATACGACCGGAGGTTTGGTCCAGGAGCCGCATCACCATCATCGACGTCGTCGATTTGCCGCAGCCGGACTCGCCGACCAGGCCAACGCTCTCGCCATGGCGAATCGAGAAGCTGATGCCGTCGACCGCACGGAACATCTCGGGTTCCACCGGTGGCTTGCGGCCGAACAGTTTTCCGAGCAGGGCGGTCGCGCCCTGGCGCGGGTATTCCTTGACGAGCTTGTCGACGAGGAGGAGGGGCTTGGTTGCGTCGACACTCGCCGGAGCCGGAGCTGCCTCAACAGCCACGGCGCTTGTGACGGCCGGCGCAATCGCCGTCTCGTCGTCAGGCAGCAGATCCCTGAGCGACACGCCGACCCGCGGCGTCGCACGCATCAGCTTGCGCGTGTAGGGGTGCTGCGGGCTCGCGAAGATGTCGGCGGCCTTGGCGGTTTCGACCACCCTGCCCTTCTCCATCACCACGACGCGGTCGCAATAGGCGGCTGCCAATCCCAGATCGTGCGTGATCAGGATCGTCGACATCGCACGCCGCTTGGTCAGCTCGACGATCAGATCCATCACCGCCTTCTGGGTGGTGACGTCGAGACCGGTGGTCGGCTCGTCGGCGATCAGGAGCTGCGGATTGCAGGCGAGCGCGAGCGCGATGACGACGCGCTGGCACATGCCGCCCGAGAGCTCGAACGGATAAGCGTGGTAGCGCTCACGCGGACGGGCGATCTTGACCTGCTCCAGTGCCGCGATCGCCTTTTCGCCGTGACCTGTGACCTGCGCTTGCTGCACATGGGTGCGCAGCACGTCCTCGATCTGATCACCGACCTTGCGGATCGGATTCAGTGCCGCGCGCGGGTTCTGAAAAATCATCGAGACTTCGCGGCCGCGCAGGTCGCGCATCTGGTCTTCGGATGCGGCCTTCACGTCAATGCCGGAGAACATCACCGAGCCCTCGGCGATCTTGCCGGCGCGGTCGAGGATGCGCATCACGGCATATGACGTCACCGACTTGCCCGAGCCGGACTCGCCGACGATCGCCAGCGTCTCGCCCTTGGCGACGGAGATGTTGACGTGCTGCACCGCCTTCACGATGCCGCGGCGGGTGGTGAATTCGACCGTGAGGTCCCGGACGTCGAGCAGCGGCTGGGCGGTCATGAATGCCTCCGCGCGGGGGCGCTGACCAAAAACCTCGAAAACAACCCCATGCACAGTAGAATGACATTGGATTCATTGGAGAATTTTGGTCGGGAATCCGCGTGTGAGGCGGGCAAAGCTGTCTCATTCGCTCCCCCCTTGTGGGGTCCGAGGCGAGCGAAGCTCGCTCTCGAGGGCAGGGAGGGGCGTCGCCACGAATTCTGATCTCGCCCGGGGCTGCCCCCCTCCCCAACCCTCCCCCGCAACGGGGGAGGGAGCACAGCGGTGTACTTGGAAACAGTCATCGTTCACGTCCTCCGCTGCGGGTCGACGATGTCGCGCAGGCCGTCGCCGAGCAGGTTGAAGCAGAACACGGCGAGCATCAGCGCAAGGCCCGGGAACAGCGCGATCCACCACTCACCTGACACCATGAAGCCCGCGCCCTCGGCGACCATGATGCCCCACTCCGCCGTCGGCGGACGCACGCCGAGGCCGATGAAGGACAGGCCGGCGGCATTGAGGATCGCGTAGCCCATGGTCAGCGACATCTGCACGGTCATGATCGGCATGATGTTGGGCAGGATGTGCACCAGGAGGATGCGGAATTCGCCGTTGCCGGAGAGACGCGCCGCCTGCACGAAGCCGGCATTGCGGCGGACGTTCGCTTCGGCGCGCGCGACGCGCGCATAGAGCGGAAAGTTGACGATGGCTGTGGCGAGGATGATGTTCTGCACGGTGTTGCCCAGCGCAGCGACGATACCCATGGCGAGCACGAACAACGGGAAGGCCATGATGGTGTCGGCGATGCGGCCGACGATGCGATCGGTCCAGCCGCCGAAATAACCGGCCGCAATGCCGGCGAGGCCTCCCATCAGAAACACCAGCGCGACGGAGGCGATCGCGATGAACGTATCGAGCCGGGTCGCCACGATGACGCGGCTGAAGATGTCGCGGCCGAGCTGATCGGTGCCGAACCAGTGCGCCATCGACGGTGGCTTTAGCGCGGCAGCAGTATCGGACGCGAGCGGATCGTAGGGCACCACATAGGGACCGAAGATCGCGGCAACGAGGATCAGGATCAGGAGCGCGAAGGCAAAGCCCGTGACCTTGTTCTCGCCAAGGACGTAGCGGGTCTGCTCGAGGATCGCTGATAGTCCCGAGGTCCGGGCGGGCCCCACGGGCTCAACAGCAGGCGCAACGGAACTCATAACCTCACCCCTGGAGCTTTATGACTTTGAGCTGAACCGACGACCCGCCACCTCGCTTCGCCTCTCCCGCTTGCGGGAGAGGTCGCGCTCAACGGGTCGCGCCGAAGGCGCGCCCGATGACAGGCCCCGGCGCGGGTGAGGGCTCTCTCCTCTTGGGGGTTCTCGATTGCGGAGACACCCTCTCCCCAACCCTCCCCCGCAAGCGGGGGAGGGAGCGCACCGTCCTCGCGACGCACCGGACGTAATCTCATGATGCGCTACCCTTCCAGCCGCACGCGTGGATCGATTACCCCGTAGAGAATGTCGATCACGAGATTCAAAAGCACGTACATGACCGCCATGGTCAGCACGAATCCCTGCACCGGCGCGAAGTCCGACGAGATCAGCGCTTCCACCGCATAGGAGCCGATGCCGGGCCACGCGAAGACCTTCTCCACCAGCACGTTGGCGCCCAGCAGGAAGGAGAACACCATGCTCAGCGTGGTGATGACGGGCAGCATCGCGTTGCGGAATGCGTAGGTGACGATCACGGTGCCAGGGGCCAGGCCGCTGGCGCGCGCGGTGCGGACGAATTCGCTAGCGAGCACCGCGAGCATCGAGGCGCGCGTCATTCGCGCGATCGGCGCCAGCGAGAAGATCGCAAGCGTGGTCGCGGGCAGGATGAGTTGACTGAGGGAAGAACGAAAAGCCTCGAAATCGCGCGCGATCAGCGTGTCGATCAGATAGAAGCCGGTGATCGTAGGCGGCGCGCTATAGAACACATCCAGGCGACCGAGCGGCGCCGGCGACCAGCCGAGCTGGAAATAGAAGACATAGACCAGCACGAGGCCGGTGAAGAACACCGGCAGCGACACGCCGGCCGTCGTCGTCACCCGACAGAGATGGTCAATCCATGATCCCGGCCGGGTCGCGGCGAGCACGCCGAGCGGAATGGCGATGGCGATCGAGACGATGAGGCCGAGCAGTGTCAGTTCGGCGGAGGCCGGCAGGCGATTGCGGATCTCGGTCGCAACCGGCTGGCCGGTCGTCAGCGAATTGCCGAAATCACCATGCGCGAGATCATTGGCGTAGTGGAAGAACTGCTCGATCAGCGGCTTGTCGAAGCCGAGCTTCTTGCGGATCTGCTCGACGGCCTCTTTCGTCGCGGCGGGTCCTGCGAAATAGGCGGCGGGATCACCCGGGAGCGCGCGCGTCAGCAGGAAGGTGACGATGACGACGCCGATCAGCGAGGGAATCGCGAACATCAGTCGCTTGCCGATCATGCTCAGCATGACGCCTCACCCCTTCGCCATCGCGCGATAATCGAGCCTGCGGTGGAACCAGTATTGATAGCCGGAGATGTTCTTCTGCATCGCGACGTTGACGAAGGGCTGGTACAGCGGAATGCGCGGCACCTCGGCGTAGGCAAGATCGACGAAACCCTTCACGTCGACATCGTAAGCCGCCTTGTCGCCGCTGGCGGCGGCAGTGCGCGCGCCATCGATGAGCTTGTCCATCTCGGCCGACTTGTAGCTCATGGTGTTGAAGACGGAATTGTTGCCGTGATAGCACCAGTAGAAGAAGTACTCGGGGTAATCGAGCCAGCCCGAGAACACGTTGGTGAAGAGCGGCATCTCCTTCTTGTTCAGCTCGGTGCGCCAGTTGGCGCCGGGCACCTTGTTGATGGTGGTCTTGATGCCGAGTTGCGCGAGGCTCTCCTGCACCAGGACGCAGAGCGGCTCGTTGACCCCTGCGAAGTTGAGATCGAACGAGATCGTCGTCTCGAAGCCGTTGGCGTAGCCGGCTTCTGCGAGCAGCGCCTTCGCCTTCTCCATGTCGGTCGCGTATTTGTGCGGCTGCGGCCAGGCGACCTCCGTCGCCTTGTCGGCGCCCGCACCGAACATGGGATTGCCGAGCCCGAACAGCACGGCGTCCATGATCTTCTGGTACGGCATCGCATAGGCCATCGCCTGCCGAACCTTCACATTGTCGAAGGGCGGCTTGGTCACGTTCATGCCGATGTACTGGATGCCGTTGGAGAATGGCAGCGACACCACGTTGAGCTTGCCGTTCGCCTTCATCTCCTGGAAGTCCTTGAACGGCAGCTCGTAGGAGATGTCGGCGTCGCCGCGCTCGAGCAGCGCCCGGCGATTGCCGGCCTGCGGCACCATGCGCCAGATCACGCGCTTGATCTTCGGCAAGGGGCCGCCGACCCACTCCTCGTTGCGCTCCATGATGACTTCGGTGCCGGCCGTCCACTTCGTCACCTTGTAGGCGCCGGAGCCGGCGGTCTGCTGCTTGGTGTATTCAAGGCCCCAGGGGTCCTTCTCGCTCGCGTTCTTCTTCACGAGCTCCGAATTGACGATGCAGGGCACGATGACGGCGAGATCGGGAATCGTCAGACGGTCTTTCTTCGCGAAATCCACGCGCACGGTGGTATCGTCGACCACGACGAACTGCTCGGGCTTGGTCAGCGAGCCCGCGCTCATCTGGAAGGTCGGAAAGCCGCCAACGCTGACGGCGCGGTCGAGCGACCACTTCACGTCCTTGGCGGTGACCGGTGTGCCGTCGTGGAATTTGGCGTTCTTCTTGAGCTTGAAGGTGACCGACATGTCGTCGATCTTCATGTCGTCGGCGAGCTCGCCCTTGAACTTGTCGCGATCGTAATAGGGCACCCCGCCCGGACCGCTCTTCATCTCGTGGCTGATCAGGCGGTCGTAGCAATTCCAGGACACTTCATAGCCGGGCACGTTGGTGCCGACGCCGTGGATGTCGAGATTGTTGGGCCCGCCTTCGGAGACGATCAGCAACGTCTCGGAGCGCGCATCGGCCTTGGCCTGGGAGATCACATGAGGCGCAGCCGGGAGCACCGTGCCGGCAGCCAATCCAGAGACGGATTTCAGGAAATCGCGACGCTTCATGGCAATGCTCCAACGCGAAAAGGTTTCTGGTTGGAACAGCAGTCGCAAGGTTCGTGCCAAAGCTTAACGAGACGCTAAGATATGGATAACCAACTGATATAACATAGAAATTCGTAAAATTTCGCATTCCGTGGGCTGGTCTATCGCCAATTCGATTGCATACAAAGAACCTGATCAGCCCATTAAATAGGCCGATTCTACCAACGCCTCCGGATTAAGCAGACTAAGTAGAGGATGGGTTTGATTGCCTGGTCGCGGGCTCGCTTCATCTCTGCCGCTAGCGGGGAGGTCGGCGCGAAGCGCCGGGTCGGGGCTCTCTCCACATTGAGAGTCTCGATTGCGGAGAAACCCTCACCCCCAGCCCTCCCCCGCAAGCGGGGGAGGGAGCGCACCGTCCTTATGGCTCGCAAGCAGAATTGGCCAGATCCCTCGTTACCGCTCCGGGCTGGCGCGCTCGAACTGTCGGAGCAGCTTGTTGCCGCGCTCGACGGCCGAATCCAGCGCGGCCTGGGCGCCCTTCTTGCCGGCAAAGGCCTGCTCCAGCTCATCCTCGATGACGCCGCGGATCAGCACGAAGGAGCCGAGGCGGATGCCCTTCGAGTTTTCCGTCGGCGGATGCAGCGTGATCTCCTCGAAGGAGATCGCGCTGCCCGGGTTGCGCTCGTAGAAGCCCTGCGCGCGGGTCAGCTCGAAGGCGGCGCGGGTAATCGGCAGGTAGCCCGTGTTCTGGTGCCAGGCCGCCTGCACGCCCGGCTGCGACAGATAGGCGAAGAACCGCGCCACGCCCTTGTACTCGTTGCGCGGGCGGTCGCGCAGCACCCATAGCGTGGCGCCGCCGATGATCGAGTTCTGCGGCGCGCCCTTCACGTCGGGCCAATACGGCATCATGCCGTAGCCGACATCGAACTTCGAATTGGCCTTGATGTCGGCGCGCGTGCCGGAGGAGCCGATGAAGATGCCGCATTCGCCGTTCTGGAAACGCGGCTCGGCCGATTGGCCGCGGCCGCTATAGTCGAACACCCTGTCCTTCTGCCACTCGGCAAGCTCAGCGACATGGTGCACGACGACCGGGTTGTTGATCCTCAATTCTGCATCCAACCCGGCAAAGCCGTTCGCCCTGGTCGCCAGCGGCAGATCGTGAAACGCCGAGAAATTCTCGACATGAATCCAGGACGGCCACGACGTGGTGAAGCCGCAGGCGGCCCCGCGCTCCCGCAGGCGCTTTGCGGCAGCCGCGAGCTCTGGCCAGGTCTTTGGCGGCGTCTCCGGATCGAGGCCGGCGTCACGGAACATGGTTTTGTTGTAGTAAAGGATCGGCGTCGAGGCGTTGAACGGGAATGACAGCAGATTGCCGGCTGCGTCCGTGTAATAGCCCGAGACGGCCGGAAGATAGGCGTCGGGCGAGAACGGTTCGTTCTGATCCTGCATCAGGCTGAACACCGGGTAGATCGCGCCCTTGGCCGCGGTCATGGTGGCGGTCGCCACCTCGTTGACCTGGACGATCGCCGGCTGGCCGCGCGAGCGGAAGGCGAAGATCGCCGCCGTCACCGTCTCGGTGTAGTTGCCCTTGTAGCTCGGCACGATCCGGTAGTCGGATTGCGAGGCGTTGAAGTCGGAGACGAGCTTGTCCAGTTGCCGGCCGAGCTCGCCGGACATCGCGTGCCAGAGCTGGATGTCGGTCGCGGCGCGGGCCGGCGAGGCCAGGACAATCTGCACCAAGGCGAAGGCCGCTGTGACTGCGACGGTCTGCAAAAGACGCAAGGCTCTAACCACCATCGTTCATCCCGTCTTGCGCGAACAAAAGGCGACGACTTCTGCCCCTGCACCTGCTTAAGGCGAGGCATGGCAGGTTTCAATCGGGAAGAAGAACCGGCCGCGCTGCACAATCGGCCCGTTTGCCGATCGCAGCAGGATAGCCTTCCCCTGACCTTCTGCTAGATTGCATTGAACCTTTTCTTCCCGCCTTAGACTCCATCACTGAGGGGTTGAGTGTGCCAGTGTTGAGCCGTGCCGAACTCTCGCGGACCGGGGTGATTTTCGTCGTGCTCTTGTTCGCGATGTGCGCGACGGGGGCGTTTGCGCGCGAGTTTCGCGCCGCCGACACCCAGGCCGAGGATTACCCGACCGTCCAGGCGCTGCGTTACATGGGCGCCCTGATCGCGGAACGCACTGGCGGCCGGCATGAGGTCAAGGTGTTTCACTCCCGCCAACTCGGCGAGGAGAAGGAGACGATCGAGCAGACAAGGGTCGGCGCGATCGACCTCAACCGGACCAACGTGGCGCTGATCGGCAACTTCGTCCCGTCGATGAATGTGCTCGCCATGCCATTCCTGTTCCGCTCCATCGAGCACATGCAGAAAGTGCTGGACGGGCCGATCGGCCGCGAGATCCTCGGCAGCTTCGAGCCTTTCGGCTTCGTGGGCCTTGCGTTCTACGATTCCGGCGCGCGGTCGATCTACAACGGCGTCCGGCCGGTGAAGAGCTTGGCCGACCTCAGGGGCTTGCGGATCCGCGTGCAGCAGTCGGAGTTGATGTCGGCGATGATCCGCTCGCTCGGCGCCGAGCCGATCGAATTGCCCTATGGGCAGGTGCTCACAGGGCTCGCGACTCATCTGATTGACGGCGCTGAAAACAACTGGCCGTCCTTCGTCACCACGGACCATTACAAATATGCCGGCTATTACACGCTGACCGAACACACGATGAGCCCGGAGGTGCTGGTGATCTCGCTAAAAGCGTGGCGAAGCCTGTCGGCGGAGGACCAGCGGGTCTTCCGCGAGGCCGCGCTGCGCTCCAGCCACTTCATGCGCGAGAAGTGGCGTGACCTGGAGGAGCAGTCACAGCGCAAGGCACAGGCCGCCGGCGTCACCGTGGTCAAGGATATCGACCGCAAGCCGTTCGAGGACGCGATGGCGGGGATCTACGCCAAGGCCGCGCAGGACCCTGCCGCAGCCGAGCTGATCGAACGTATTCGCAAGGTGGAGTGAGGCCTCTTGGCAGCGCTTGGATACAGCGAGCAGAAGGAAAGGCCGCCCGGCCCGGTCGGACGCTTGCGCGCCCGTATCGTCGGCGTGCTGCGCGCCGTCCCGATCCGCTGGCGCATCCTGTCGATCGCTGCGCTGAACTCCGCCGTGGTCGTGGTGCTGGTGGCGATGATCTGGAACGGGGCGCAGGTGCTGGCCTCGGCCTGGGACGATCTGCGCCAGGTGCGCGAGTCCGACAAGATCCTGGCGCTGCTCGAAAGCGAGACCGGGCGCCTGCAAAACCTCATCCACCGCTACATCAACCAGCCGAGCCCGGACCTGTTCGCCGAGATCCTGCTGCTGCGCGAGGCCGTGCTGGGCACGCTGACCAACCGCGCCGCCAAGGACCCGATGCTGTCGGGCTCGGTCGAGGAGCTCGAGCGCACCACCGAGCGCTTCCTCAACGGTTTTGGCGAATTGCGCAGCGTGCAGGCGACCATCGCCAAGACCTATGAGGACCAGGTGCTGGGACCCGCCAAGGACATGGCCGGGCTCTATTCCATCATCGAAGGCGCCACCGGCCATCGCGACGCGCTGATCTGGCCCTCGCTCGGCAAGTCCCGCGAGGCCTTCACCGCCATGCTGGTCGCGGCCAATTCCTACTATCTCTCGCTGGCGTCGGCCTCCGCCGAGGACGCCCGCCGCAACACCGAGACGATCGAGAAGACCATCCCTGTGATGAGGGATCTCGCCGACAACGATCTCCAGCGGATGGCGCTGGAGCGCCTCGCCACCCGCACCTCGGCGCTGCGCGAGGGATTTGCAAACCTCTCCGAGCAGCTCACGAGTCGCACCGAGCTCTTGCGCAACACCATCGACGCGAGCCAGGCGGAGGCGATCGGCGCCATCGACGACCTCTCGACCAAGATGCGCCAGCGCGAGCAGCGGGCGCAGGAGACCTTCGACCGCACGCTGTCGGAGATTTCGCGGCGGGTGCTGTCGATCGCCGTGATCTTCCTCGGCATCATCCTCACCGTCGGCGTGCTCATCGCGCTGTCGATCCGGCTACCCCTGCAACAGATCATGACCGCGATGCGGGCGATCACGATCGGCGATCTCGACCGCGAGGTGCAGGGCATCAAGGCACGCGACGAGGTCGGCGCCATGGCGCGCGCGGTGGAGGTATTCCGCGAGAACGCGATCGCCAAGCGCAAGACCGAGGACGAGTTGCGCGCATCGAAGGAGAAGGCCGAGAGCGCGCTCCTCGAGCTCAACACCGCGCAGCAGAACCTGATCGACGCCGAGCGGCTTGCCGCGCTCGGCGGCCTGGTTGCGGGCGTCGCCCACGAGGTCAACAACCCCATCGGCATCAGCCTCACGGTTGCTTCCAGTTTTGCCCGGCGCAGCGAGATCTTCGAGGCGCAGCTCAAAGGCGATGGCGGCCTGCGCCGCTCGCAGCTGGAGGAATTCGTGCAGTCCTCGCGCGACGCCTCGCAGCAACTCGTCGCCAACCTCACGCGCGCCGGCGAGCTGATCCAGTCGTTCAAGCAGGTCGCGGTCGACCGCTCCCATGCCGAGCGGCGACAGTTCAGCTTGAGCGAGGCCACCGACCAGATCATCGCCAGCTTGCGCCCGGTGCTGAAGCGCTCGCCGATCACGCTCAACGTCGACGTGCCCGAGGGGCTGCTGCTCGACGGCTATCCCGGCTCCTATGGCCAGATCCTGACCAACCTGTTCCTCAACGCCGCCAACCACGCCTTCGCCGACGGCCGCGCCGGCACCATCTCGATCTCGGCACGGCCTCGCGGGTCTGACGACATCGAGATCAGCTTTGCCGACGACGGCGCCGGCATGACGCCGGACGTGCAGCGGCAGGCCTTTGACCCTTTCTTTACCACCCGGCGCAATGAAGGCGGCACGGGTCTCGGCCTCCATATCGTCTATAACCTGGTTACCCAGCAGCTCGGCGGCCGGATGATGCTGGAATCCAAGCTGGGACAAGGCACCACTTTTCGCATTATCATGCCCCGGGTCGCCAAGGGCGGCGCGCAAAGCACAGAGACTGACGGGACTTCTCAATGGCCGAACAGGACGATGTCCTCCACCTGATCGACGACACCGCCACCGCGGCGGAGGATACGACTGCGCGGAAGTGGAAGATCGCCGTCATTGACGACGATCCGGCCGTGCACGACGGCACGCGCTTTGCGCTCTCCGACTACAGCCTGAACGGCCAGGGTCTCGAAATCCTCTCCGCCTATTCGGCGACGGAGGGCCGCAAGCTGATGCGTGAGCACAACGACATCGCCGCCGTGCTGCTCGACGTCATCATGGAGACCGATGTCGCGGGGCTCGAGCTCGTCGAATTCATCCGCAACGAGGTTCGCAACGAGACCGTCCGCATCATCCTGCGCACGGGACAGCCGGGTCAGGCGCCGGAGCGACGCGTCATCGTCCAGTACGACATCAACGACTACAAGGCGAAGACCGAGCTCACCGCCGACAAGCTGTTCACCTCGCTGACTGCGGCGCTGCGCTCCTATCAACAGCTCGAGCGCATGGTGCAGACGAGGCGCGGGCTCGAGATCATCATCGACGCCGCCTCCACCCTCTACGACTTCAAGTCGATGCAGCGGCTCGCCGAGGGCGTGCTGACGCAGCTCGCCTCGCTGCTCAACGTCGACTGCGCCGGTATTTTGGTGCTGCGCGACAACGGCGGTACGGCCGGCGCCGAGCTGTCGGTGCTGGCCGGCTCCGGCTGCTACAGCCGCTTCATCGGCACCACCACGTCGAAAGCGCTCGACCCCGATCTGCGCGCGCTCGTGGAAGCCGCCTTCCAGCGCCGCAAGAACGAGTTCGCCGACCATCGCAGCGTGATCTATCTGCGCACCGGCAGCGGCCGCGAGGTCGTGGTGCTCTTGCAGGCCGAGCGCGAGCTCTCGGAAACCGACCGCTCGCTGGTCGAGATCTTCTCCAGCCGGCTCTCGATCGCCTTCGACAACGTAATCCTTTATCAGCAGCTGCAGGACGCCAATACCCAGCTCGAGGACCGTGTGGCCCAGCGCACCCGGGCCTTGATGCAGGCCAACCGGCGCCTCTCCGCGCAGTGGCTGCGGCTCCAGCGCGCCAACGGCTTCAAGAACGAGATTCTCGGCACCGTCGCTCATGACTTGAAGAATCCGCTCGGTGTCATTCTGGGCCGCACCGAGATGCTGAAGGAGCTAATCACCACGGGCGCCTCGAGCGGCGGCGTCATCGCCCAGGTCGATCACATCCGTGATGCGACCAAACGCCTGACCACGATGGTCGATCACCTGATCTCGGACGCAATGGCAGACGCTTTCGACATCACGATCCGCCGCGAGCCGGTTGACGTCGCATCCCTGGTGCAGGAGGTCGCCGAGGCCAACCAGCCGCTCGCCGTCAACAAGCAGCAGACCATCAGCGTCACCGCCCCCGCCAACATCGTCACCATGTGCGACACCGACCGGATCCGCGAGGCGATCGACAATTTGATCAGCAATGCGATCAAATACAGTCCGATCGGCGGCAAGATCAACGTGACCGTCACGCATGAGGGCAACGACACCGTCATTCGCGTCAACGACGAGGGCGCGGGCCTCTCGCCGGAGGATTTGGGCCGTCTTTTCGGCCGATTCCAGCGACTTTCCGCAAAACCGACCGCGGGCGAGAGCTCGACAGGCCTTGGGCTTTCGATCGTCAAGCGTATTATCGACATGCATGGCGGCGAGGTGACCGCCGCCAGCGGCGGCCCCGGCAAGGGCTCGACCTTCACCATCACTTTACCCGCGACCGAAATGCCATAGTTTGAGTGCCAGGATCTGAATGACATGACCCAGAGCCAGCACATCATGATCGTCGACGACGAGGCCCCGGCCCGGGAAATGGTCGGCGATTACCTCAAGATGCACGGCTTCACCGTGACGCTGTGCGACGGCGGCAAATCCCTGCGCACCGCGATCCAGGGCAGCATGCCCGATCTCGTCGTGCTCGATCTCAACATGCCCGAGGAAGACGGCCTGTCGATCATCCGTGACCTCAAGAGCCGCATCAACGTTCCGGTGATCATGCTCACGGCGACCGCGAGCCCGATCGACCGCGTCGTGGGGCTCGAACTCGGCGCCGACGATTATGTCGCCAAACCCTGCGAGCTCAGGGAATTGATGGCACGCATCCGATCGGTGCTGCGTCGGAGCACACCGGCGAAGGCGGTGGCGGCGGAAACGGCGGCAGCGAAATCCGACAAGGATCAGCTGGTGCGCTTCGGGACCAAATGGCTCGACCTCGAAGCACAGGCGCTGCGCGACGACGAAGGCAACGAGCATCCGCTGACCGCATCGGAATTCGGGCTGCTCAAAGTGTTCGCGGCCAATCCGAAGCGCGTGCTGTCGCGCGAGCGTCTCCTGGAATTGGCCAATGCGCGCGACGCCGAGGCCTTCGACCGCGCCGTCGATCTGCGCATCATGCGCATCCGCCGCAAGATCGAGCCCGACCCGACCAAGCCCGCCGTGATCCGCACCATCAGAGGCGGCGGCTATCTGTTCTCGCCGGCCGGCGAGAAGGCGTAGCGCGCGCATCGCATCATGGCGTCGTCCTGGCTTTCGCCAGGACGACATCGAGATTTTCGGCCGCGCACGAACGCGGAAGCCGAAGATTCGTTCCCGCCCTCCGCATAGTCCGCAGTCTCGCAAATCCCGTATATTGAAATAATTGGCTTTTTTGCTCCGAATATTTCATCGCAGGCCTCGCGACGAAACAATTTGGCGGCGCACGAAACCATTTTCCGCTTGTCGCGCAGACGTCCCGAAACGCTGGCTCTTTAACACTTTCACCTAAGGAAACGCCGCTCGGTTGCGGCGCTACGGGGAGCTAGTCATGCAGAACGTCGTCGCCATCAACGCCCAGGCCAGCCAGGGCATCATTGCCGCTCAGGCGACATCGGACGAAATGCTTCTGGAGAGCATTGCGGACGGCAATCGGACGGCCATGCATATTCTTTACTGCCGTCACAATGTGCGGGTGTACCGCTTCATCCTGCGCATCGTGCGCGACGCCACCACCGCCGAAGACCTCGTGAGCCAGGTCTTCCTGGACGTCTGGCGGACCGCCAGCCAATTCCAGGGCCGCTCGCAGGTCTCGACCTGGCTGCTCTCGATCGCCCGCTTCAAGGCGCTGACCGCGATGCGCCAACGCCGCTTCGAGGACATCGACCAGGAGGACGTGCGCCAGATCCCGGACGAGCACGACACCCCGGAAACCGCACTCGACCGCAACGACACCAGCGCGATCCTGCGCGCCTGCGTGGCAAAGCTGTCGCCGGCGCACCGTGAGATCATCAACCTCGTCTACTACCACGAGAAATCGGTGGAGGAGGTCGGCCAGATCATCGGCATCCCCCAGAGCACGGTGAAGACCCGGATGTTCTACGCCCGCAAGCAGCTCGCCGATTTGCTTAAGGTTGCCGGCGTCGACCGCTTCGCCGCTTAAAGATTTGTGATTTCAAAGGGATAGAACCCTCCACGGCCCCATCCCGGGACACGCAAGCGTTACCGCCGACGAAACAATTGAAACGAACCACAACATCAGGCGGAAAAACTTCCTGCCTATAAACCTCCCATACGGTTTTGCTTAAACCTCCCAAGAACCACTAGCGACCCGGACGGTGTGCCCGCCTCCGGGTCGTTTTCTATTTGGGGGTGATCACGAGACACTGGTGCGACGCGCTTGAGTGAGGCGGGCACCAAGTCTCTCATTCCCTCCCCCCTTGCGGGGGAGGGATGCCACGAGCTCCGACCCCGCCTGGGGCTATCCCTCTCCCCAGCCCTCCCCGGAACGCAGCGTAGCAGACGGCCACAGCGGCCCGTCACGAACGCGTGACGCTCTGTAACGACGTGCGGCTTCATCCCGAATAGCCTCGTGACCCATCCACGAGTGCCCTGATGCTCGACCTGATCTTTGCTGTCCTTGCCGGCGTCCTCACCATCGCCGCGCCCTGCACGCTGCCGGTGCTGCCGATCCTGCTCGGCGCATCCATCGGCCGCGCCGGATACTTGCGGCCCGCAATGATTGCACTGGGTTTCGTCATTTCGTTTTCCGCGACCGCATTGCTGCTCGGCGCGATCACGCGCTTGTTCGATTTCGACCCGAACGTACTGCGTTCGACGGCCGCCGTTCTCCTGCTCGGCTTCGGCCTGTTGATGCTGTGGCCGGCACCGTTCGAGTGGCTGTCGATCCGGCTGAATGGCTGGCTTGATTTGGGCGCCTCGCAGAACGCGCAGCGCGAAGGCGCGCTTGGCGGGCTGCTGCTCGGCACCACGCTCGGCCTGGTCTGGACCCCTTGCGCGGGTCCCGTGCTCGGCTCGATCCTCACGCTGGTTGCGACCTCGAAGAACCTGGCCTGGGCCGGCACGCTTCTGATCGCCTACGCGGTCGGCGTAGCGCTGCCGATGCTCGCGATTGCCTATGGCGGACAGGCCGTCACCACGCGCGTAGCCAGCGTCGCGCGCATCTCGCCGCGCCTGCAGCAGGCATTTGGCGTCGTCGTGATCGCCTTCGCGCTCGCCGCCTACTTCCAATACGACACGCTGATCGTGGCGTGGCTCACCGGATTCTATCCCACCGGCCAGATCGGCCTGTGACCATCCCTCATCTTCACCGGAGGACGTTTTCATGACTCTCAAACTGCTCGCCGTCTCCGCCGCATTGATCGGCTTCGCTGTGACCGGCGCCGTCATTCCCGGCATCTGCGACGAGGCCGCGCCCGCGGCGCAGATCAAGGTCGCAGCCGCCAGCCAGAACACCGCACCGGACTTCACCGGCATCAGCAACTGGTTCAACTCGAAGCCGCTGAGCCTCGCCGATCTCCGCGGCAAGGTCGTGCTGGTGGATTTCTGGACCTATGGCTGCGTCAACTGCGTCAACACGCTGCCGCATGTCACCGAGCTTTACGCCAAATACAGGGACAAGGGCCTGGTCGTGGTCGGCGTGCACACGCCGGAATTCCCGTTCGAGCGCTCGGCCTCAAACGTGCAGGCCGCCCTGAAGCGCCATGGCATCACCTATCCGGTGGCGCAGGACAACGATTCCCGGACCTGGAATGCCTACCGCAACCAGTATTGGCCGGCGCAATACGTCATCGACCAGTCCGGCAAGATCGTCTTCCAGCACGAAGGCGAAGGCAGTTATGACGCAATCGACCGCACGGTCGCGCGCCTGCTCAATGCCAATAGCTGAGCCTGCGCGGGCATCACTAGTCTGGTTTCGGATGCCGCCGTTGTTGCTTGACTCCACGGATGCGTCCGTGGAGTTTCGCGTTGACGGAATCGACCGCCCGAAATGGACGACGCGACCACCAGCGACGACATCCGCCTTCGTGAAGGCTCCTCAATTGCGCAGCGGCTGGTCGTGGCCGGCTTTGCGGCAATCGTTTCGCTTTGCTTCACGCCAGGGCTGTTCGCGCACGATATCCTGGAACTGATCATCTCCGTGGTTGCGCTGCTCCTCGGAGCGGCGTTCATCGGCGGCGTCATGCTTGCACCGGCAGTGGTGTGGATCATCACGCCGAATGAAATCCTGATCGGTCAGCAGCGTCCGTTCGGACGGCTCCGCACCAGGATCGTCACGAAAGATGAAATCTCGCAACTGCAGGTGCAGGGACAGGTCCAGGGACGGAAGGCTTCCACGACGCGCTTCCATCTGGCCTTCACGCTTAAGTCGGGGGAGCGCCTGACGTCCCCGCCCCTCTCCGACGTCACGCATGTCCGTGACACCGTCGCCCGGATCGCCGAACAATTCGGCGTTCCCAATGTCGAGGCGCCGGTCAATCCGCTCGATGCCGCCAATCCCGAGATGCATCTCGGCGAGCCTGTCGAGCCGTTCTCCAGCAGGGATATCAGGATCGTCGCACTGATTGTCGTCGGACTGTCCGCCGTTCCCTACGCCTACAAGCTCTGGCGTGGCCTGCCGCCCGGCCTGATCGACATCATGCTCCTGCCGATCGGCGCGATCGCCGCATTCGCCGTTCACAGATATGCCAATCTCGTGACCGGCGCCTTCTGGATCATCCGGCAAAGCGATATTCGCGTTGAACGCTTGTCGGGCGATGGCAGCCTGCGCGCAGACCATATCGAAGGCCGCGACGTCGAGGCGATCACGGTCGAGCGCCGCGGCCGATCCGAGGACGAGCACTGCATCGTCGTGATCAGATTGCGGTCCGGACAAAGATTTCGCAGCCCCCGCATCGGCTCGCGGCAAGAGGCGCGCGCCGTGGGCACTGAGATCGTCCGGCGGCTCGGGATCGGGCCTGAGAACAACCGGATCTAGCAGGCCTCGCCCCACGGGGATGTGGCAAGCACGGCTTTTCGCGCCATGCCCCTTGGTTTGTGGCATTGATACATGTCAAAAAACCAAAGCATCCTAATGACATACCAGTCGGGCGCGCCATTAACTTGCCATGAAGCTGCCCCTGAGTTTTGATGCGTCCGATTGATTTACGCTGTGGCAGCGGGGAGAGCTTGAAATGAAGGATTTTCGTCGTCTGACCGGGATGTTCATCGCCACGCTCGGCCTGATCCTCTCCACCTCCTACGCCTCCGCCCAGCAGCCCGACCGCGGCGATGAGCCGGGCCTGATCGCGGACGACAGCTACGAGCTCGACCCGGAATGGCAGAAGCAGGTCGTGTATTACCGCACGACCGAAGCGCCGGGCACCATCATCATCTCGACCTCGGAGCGTCACCTCTATCTGGTGCAGCCCGGCGGGCGCGCGATCCGCTACGGCATCGGCGTCGGCCGCGATGGCTTCCAGTGGCAGGGGCTGGTGAACATCACCAACAAGAAGGAGTGGCCGGACTGGACGCCGCCTCCCGAGATGATCCAGCGCCAGCCCTATCTGCCGCGCTTCATGGCCGGCGGCCCCGGCAATCCGTTGGGGGCCCGAGCCATGTATCTCGGCACCACCGTCTACCGCATCCATGGCACCAACCGTCCTGATACGATCGGCACCAAGGTGTCGTCGGGCTGCTTCCGTCTCGTCAACAATGACGTCGCCGATCTCTACGATCGCGTCCCGGTCGGGACCAAGGTGGTGATCCGGCAGAAGCCCGAACTCTAGGGGTTATCGTTGAGCATGATCTTTTTGGAAAACCGCTTCGCACTCTTCCGGATCATGCTGTCCCCCTTCGTCCAAACTCCTTTTCCCGATTTTTCGAGAGAGACAAATCATGCGCAGTTTTCGAGGCGGCCTGCTGATCGGGCTCGCGGTCGCCGTCCTGGTCGGTGCTTTGGCCGTTGTCTACGAGATGTACGACACCCGCACGTTGAAGCGCACGGTCCGGCGCGGCGAGGTCTTCTGTGGCGTCAACAAGGGTCTGCCGGGCTTCTCGATTCCCGACGACAAGGGCAACTGGACCGGTTTCGACGTCGATTTCTGTCGCGCGGTTGCGGCCGCCATCTTCAACGATCCGAGCAAGGCCAAGTTCATTCCGCTCGACGCCAGCGAGCGCTTCAAGGAGTTGCAGAGCCGAAAAGTCGACATCCTCTCGCGCAACTCGACCTGGAGCATGGCGCGTGAGCTCGACTACGACCTCTATTTCCCGGCGGTCGCCTATTACGACGGCGAAGGATTCATGCTGCCGCGCTCGCGCAACAAGGAGACTGCGCTGGATCTCGACGGCAGCAAGGTCTGCGTGCAGTCGGGTACCACGACGCTGCTCAACCTCGCCGACTACTTCCGCGCCAACAACATGAAATATGAAGAGGTGAAGTTCGACAAGCTCGAGGACGTGGTCAAGGCCTACGACAGCGGCAAGTGCGACACGCTGACCGCCGACGTCTCTCAGCTCTACGCGCTGCGGCTCAACCTGTCCAAGCCCGGCGATCACCTGATCCTGCCGGACATGATCTCCAAGGAGCCGCTCGCACCCGTCGTGCGCCAGCGCGACGACGACTGGATGATGATCGTGAAGTGGACGCTCTACGCCATGATCAACGCCGAGGAATTAGGGGTCACCTCGGAGAACATCGACGAAGCGCTGAAGTCGAAGAAGCCCGAGGTGATGCGCCTGGTCGGCACCGAAGGCAATTACGGCGAGCAGCTCGGCCTGACCAAGGACTGGGCCGTGCGCATCATCCGCCACGTCGGCAATTACGGCGAGATGTACGAGCGCAATATCGGCGAGAAATCCAAGCTGAAGATCCCGCGCGGCATGAACCAGCTCTGGAACGCGGGCGGTGTGCAGTACGCGCCGCCGATGCGGTGAGAGGTCTCTGTGCCGTCATTGCGAGCCACCGGGTCCGCGCGAAGCGCGGCCCGATGACAGGCTCCGCGAAGCAATCCAGAGTCTTTCCACGGTGACAGGCTGGATTGCTTCGTCGCTTCGCTCCTCGCAATGACGAGCTTGAGGCGCGCACCCACCACAAGCACAAGTGTCATCGCCCGCCCAGTGCGCAATTGCGCACTGGGGCGGGCGATCCAGTATTCCAGAGGCGTCAGACGTATGCGGAGAAGCCGCGGCGTACTGGATCGCCCGGTCAAGCCGGGCGATGACGCCTACCTTCGTTCAACGCAAGTGCCGCTCTCTCCCCTCATCCTGAGGAGCGCGGAACGCGCGTCTCGAAGGATGAAGGCCGAGACGCGAGAGCCGGGCTCTCATGGTTCGAGACGGCGCTTCGCGCCTCCTCACCATGAGGGGATAGAGCTCAATACCCTCGTGCCCGTGCCAGCTGCTCGGCATGGTAGTTCGCGTCGCCGAACAATTCCTCGCAGACCCGGGCGCGCTTCATGAAGAAGCCGATGTCGAACTGGTCGGTCATGCCCATGCCGCCATGCATCTGCACGCCTTCCTGCACCGCGCGCGTCGCGGTGGTGCCGGCGCGCGCCTTGGCGACCGCGACGGCTGAGGCCGCCTTGGCGACGTCGGCATCGAGCGCCTGCATCGCCTTCATGACGGCGGCGCGGGTGACCTCGATGTCGACATAGAGCTCGGCTGCGCGGTGCTGCAGC
The DNA here is from genome assembly GCF_053572325.1 of Bradyrhizobium sp. UFLA05-112. Taxonomy (NCBI): domain Bacteria; kingdom Pseudomonadati; phylum Pseudomonadota; class Alphaproteobacteria; order Hyphomicrobiales; family Nitrobacteraceae; genus Bradyrhizobium; species Bradyrhizobium sp. UFLA05-112. The sequence goes on from NZ_JBANBK010000006.1 coordinate 101,112, forward strand.
GCCTGGAATTCGCCGATCAGCTTGCCGAACTGCTTGCGCTGCTTCAGATACTCGACGGTGCGGCCGAACACCTCTTCGCTCAGGCCCACCATTTCCGAGGCGACCGCGCCGCGGCCGATATCGAGCACGCCGTCGAGCAGGCCGGCGCCCTGATCGACCTCGCCGAGCACGCTGTCGGCATTGACCTCGACATTGTTGAACTCGATGCGCGCCGCATTATGCGCGTCGACCATGATGGTGCGCTCGACGGCGACACCCTTCGCCGCAGGGTTGACCAGGAACAGCGTCACCCCCTCGCGCTCGCCGGCGGACCCCGCCGTGCGCGCCGCGACGATCAGGAGGTCGGCGACATGGCCGTCGACGACCAGCGCCTTGGCGCCGGAGAGCTTGAAACCGTTGCCGGCGCGGACGGCTTGCAGATTGGTCTGGAGCGGCCGGTGCTTGGCGCCCTCGTCGATCGCGAGGCTGGCGAGCAGCGAGCCGTTCGAAATCTTCGGCAAATAGTCCGATTTCTGTACGGGATTGCCGCCCCGCGTGAGCGCGGACGCGGCGACCACGCTGGTGGCGAGGAACGGCGACGGCATCAGCGTGCGACCAATCTCCTCCATGACGATCCCGGCTTCGACGCAGCCGAGCCCGCTGCCGCCGAACTCTTCCGGCACGAGGAGGCCGGAAAAGCCCATCTCGGCGAAGGAGTGCCAGAGCTCCTTGGAGAAGCCGGTCGGATCCTTGCTATCGCGCAAGTGCCGCAAATGCGACACCGGCGCCTTGTCGCTGATCAGCCCGCGCGCGGAGTCGCGGAGCATCGATTGTTCTTCGGTGAGGACGAGGGCCATGGTGGGCTCCAACAAAGTGCTGTTCGACTGGATTCGGTGTTGATCGTCATGGTGAGGAGGCGCGTCAGCGCCGTCTCGAACCATGAGGCCGTCCTTCGAGACGCGGCCTTGCGGCCGCTCCTCAGGACGAGGACTTCTCTTAAGCCCCCGGCAGATCGAGGATGCGTTTTGCGACGATGCCGAGCATCACCTCGGACGTACCGCCCTCGATCGAATTGGCCTTGGTGCGCAGCCAGGCCCGCGGACGGGCGCCCTGCTTTGAACGCTCGCTCTCCCATTCCAGCGCGTCGACGCCCCCGGCCGACATCAGGATCTCGTAGCGGCGCTTGTTGAGCTCGGTACCGTAATATTTCATCGCGGAGGAGAACGCCGGATGCGCCTGCCCGGCCTTGGCGAGGTCGACCGCACGCTCCGCGCAGGCTGCAAGCGCCGCTTCATCGACATCGAAGCTCGCGATCTGGCCGCGCAGCATCGCATCGCCGAGCCGCCCCAGCGCATCGGAGCCGACGGAATCGGCTGCGATCTGGCCAAGCGGACGGCCGACGCCGCGCTCGCCCATGCCCGAGATCATCGCACGCTCGTGCTGGAGCAGATATTTTGCGACGTCCCAGCCGCGGTTGACGCTGCCGACGACGTGCGATTTCGGCACGCGGACATTGTCGAAGAAGGTCTCGCAGAACGGCGAATAGCCGGAGATCAAGAGAATCGGCTTGGTCGAGACGCCCTTCGAGGTCATGTCGAACAGGATGAAGCTGATGCCGTCATGCTTCTTCGCCGCTGGATCGGTACGCACCAGGCAAAAGATCCAGTCGGCGTAGTTCGCATAGGACGTCCAGATCTTCTGGCCGGTGATGACGAAATCGTCGCCGTCGCTCTCCGCGCGGGTCTGCAGCGAAGCGAGATCGGAGCCGGCATTGGGCTCGGAGTAACCCTGGCACCAGCGGATCAGGCCCGCCGCGATCTTCGGCAGATGCTCCTTCTTCTGCGCCTCGGTGCCGTATTTCAGCAGCGCCGGGCCGAGCATCCAGATGCCGAAGCTCGACAGCGGCGGCCGCGCGCCGATCTTTGCCATCTCGCTTCGCAGCACCTTGTGCTCGGCAGCGCTTAAGCCCCCGCCGCCATATTCCTTCGGCCAGTCCGGCACGGTCCAGCCCTTGTCGCGCATGCGCTCGAACCAGACGCGCTGCGGCTCGGACGAGAACTTCGCGTTGCGCCCGCCCCAGAACACGTCGGCATCCGACGTTGCGGGCTTGCGTATCTCCGGCGGGCAGTTGGCTTCCAGCCAGGCGCGGGTCTCGTTGCGGAATGTTTCGAGCTCGATTGATTCAGCATCCGGCGCTTTAGAGTCAGTCATGGGTCGTTTCCGTCCATCAAGGTCAGCTTGTTGCTGATGACTCTGGGCCATCGCACCGCGGAATTCAACCTATTCCGCGTGCGACGGCTACTCACCTTATTCGTCATCGGGCTATACTCGCCGTCACGGCGAAGCTTGAAAAGACAGGAAAAACGACGATGCGCCTAAAACTACTTTCGCCTGGCGAAATGAGCGACGACCAGCGGCAGACCTATGACGAGTCGATTGCCGGAAAACGCGGCAAGCCGCCGGCGCCGATGATGGCCTGGCTCAACAGCCCCGAGATGGCGCGCCACGCGACGCGGCTCGGCGAGGTCATGCGCTTCAACACCGTCTTTCCCGCAAAGCTCTCGGAGATTGCGATTCTCGTGACGGCGCGGCACTGGACCGCGCATTACGAATGGTATGCGCACAAGCGCCTGGCGCTTCAGGGCGGGATGAAGATAGAGATTATCGACGCGATCCGCGACCGCCGCACGCCGGAGTTCGACGATCCGAAGGGCAAGATGATCTACGACGTCGCGAAGTCGCTGCACGAGGCTCATGGGCTGGCGAAGGGCCTCTATGACGAGGCGGTCGCGCTGCTTGGCGAGCGCGGGCTCGTCGAGGTGATCGGCCTGTGCGGCTACTACACGCTGGTGTCGATGACGCTGAACAGTTTCGAGTTCGAGCTGCCTGAGGGCGAGGTGTCCGAGCTGAGCTAATTGCCAATCCGGAAACGCTGGGTTTCTGGATAGGCCAGTTCCACTGTCTCGCAGCAACCCCTATGTGGAGCGGAGAAACGGAGCAGCAGCATGTCGCAAAATCCAGCAGTCAATCCCGGGACCCGGATCGGCCATGTTCACCTGAAGGTCGCCGATCTCGACCGCGCGCTCGGCTTTTATTGCGGCGTGCTCGGCTTTGAGCTGATGCAGCGCATGGGCTCCGGCGCGGCCTTCATCTCGGCCGGAGGCTATCACCACCACATTGGCCTCAACACCTGGGAGAGCAAGGGCGGCTCGCCGCCGCCGCCTGGCACGACTGGACTCTATCACACCGCGATCCTCTATCCGACGCGGCCGGCGCTGGCCGATGCGCTGCATCGCGTGCTCTCGGCCGGCATTACGCTGGATGGTGCGAGCGACCACGGCGTGTCCCAGGCGCTGTATTTGCGCGATCCCGACGAGAATGGCGTCGAGCTCTATTGGGACCGGCCGAAGGAGCAATGGCCGCTTACCCCGGATGGCAAGCTCGCGATGTTCACGCGTCGGCTGGATCTGGAGGATTTACTGAAGCAGCGCGAGGTGTGACTTCGTAGGGTGGGCAAAGCGAAGCGTGCCCACCAATTCTTGTTACGCAGCGGAGAGCCAAGTGGCGGGCACGGCGCTTTGCGCCTTTGCCCACGCTACGATTCTGAGGCTGCGGGAAGAACTCAACAGCAGCCACCTCAAATCGCATCCGGAAACTCGCCCATGGCAGCTTCCAGCCGCGCCTTGCGGCGGCGCGCCCAGGACGCGAACGACAGCACGGCGAGGCCGAGCAGCACCGGCGGGAACACCACCATGTTCACCGCCGACCAGCCGTAATTCGCGAGCAACTGGCCCGATGAGAACGAGCCGATCGCCATCATGCCGAACACCAGGAAATCGTTGAACGCCTGCACCTTGTTGCGCTCGTTCGGGCGATGCGTTTCCAGCACCAGCGCGGAAGCGCCGATGAAGGCGAAATTCCAGCCCACGCCGAGCACAATCAGTGTGGCCCAGAAATGCATCGCGGTGATGCCGGAGAGGCCGATCGCCGCGGCGCCCGCCTCCAGCAAGAGACCGGCGGCGACGATTTTCGGCGCGCCGAAGCGCGCGATCAGGGCGCCCGTGAAGAAGCTCGGGCCGTACATGGCGACGATGTGCCATTGAATGCCGAAATTGGAATCACTGACGCTGAGGCCGCAGAGCTTCATGGCGAGCGGCGCCGAGGTCATCACCAGATTCATCATGGGATAGGCGATGACGCCGCACAGCGCCGCCGCGATGAAGCGCGGCTGCCGCACGATGCGCAGCAGCGGCCGCCCACCATGCAGATCGGCCGCCGCCGGCTTCGGCATGTCGACGCCGGCAACGATGCCCATCGCGATCAGCGCCACCGCCGCCTGCACCACGAAGCTGAAGGCGAACAGATAGGGCGGCCAGACGTCCATGGTCCACTGCACGAGCTGCGGACCGAGCACGCCGGCGAACACGCCGCCCGCCATCACCCATGACACCGCCTTGGGCCGGTACGCCGCGCTGGCGCCGTCGGCGGCGGCGAAGCGGTAGGATTGCGCGACCGAGCCGTAGAGGCCACCGAGAAACGTCGCGACGCAAAACAGCGCGAACGAACCATTGAGGATCGCGAACGAGCCGACGAGGCCGGTGAGCGTGCCGCAAGCCGTACCGATGATGAAGGCCATGCGGCGGCCGAAGCGCCGCGAGATCGCGCCGGTCGGCAGCGTGCCTGCGGCAAGGCCGAGGACATACATCGACAGCGGCACGGTCGCCAGCGACATGTCAGGCGCCAGCGTCGCGCCGACGATCGAGCCGGTAGCGAAGATCACGGCCGAATTGGCGCCGGTCAGCGCCTGCGCCGCCGCAAGGCGCACCACATTGGCGCGTACGCGGTCATTGGCAATCTCGTCGGCTAAAGTCACGTCTGACATCGGCATTCCCACCCGGCGGCGCTTGTTGATTCCCGGCACTATGAAGGGGCGCGGCAGGACGAACAACCGGCGCAAACGGGCGCGGGCCATGCCGGGGGTGCAATTGGACAGCACCTAGCAGGCCGCGCTATCAAAGCCTTGCGCTCGATCAAGTCAGCCTTTGCAAATTCGCCTTTGCAAGTTCGCTTTCGGAGTTCGGATCATGCCCGTTGACGACAGGCCCACGCCGTCCGCGCCTGACGACGATCCCTATCTCTGGCTGGAAGACATCGAAGGCGATCGGGCGCTCGATTTCGTCGAGCGGCAGAATCGCCTGACGCTGGAGACATTCGGCGGCCCGGCGTTCAAGCGCGACAGCGATCTTCTGGCTGGCATCTACGACCGGCCGGACAATATTCCCTATGTCGGCCGGCGCGGCGACCATCTCTACAATCTCTGGAAGGATGCAACCAATCCGCGCGGCCTGTGGCGGCGCACCACGCTCGCGGAATTTCGCAAACCCTCGCCGGCCTGGGAGACCTTGCTCGACATCGACCAGCTCGCCGCCAGCGAGGGCGAGGACTGGCTTCTGAACTGGATCACGTCGAGCCCAGGACATCAGCGGGTCATCCTGAACCTGTCGCGCGGCGGCAGCGACGCCGTCACCATGCGCGAGTTCGACATCGCGACGAGGAGCTTTGTCGACGATGGTTTTGTGCTGCCGGAAGCAAAGGGCAGCGTCGACTGGCTCGATGCCGATACGCTGCTGCTCTCCAGCGCCTATGGCGCGGACATGGCGACGACGTCGGGCTATGCCAGAACGATCCGCCTGTGGCAGCGCGGCCAACAGGTCGAGCAGGCGCAGGTGATCTTCGAGACCACCGCCGACCGCATGCGGGTCTATTGCGGCGTCGACGACACCGGACCGGCGCCGCGCGCCTGGATCGTCGATCAGGTCGACTTCTTCAATCTCGCGATCTGGCTCCGCGACACGGGCGGCGCGCTCACAAAACTCGACCTGCCGACCGGTGTGTGGATGCAGGCGCACGGCGACTGGTTCGCCATGAAGCTGCGGCGGCCATGGATCGTTGCAGGGCGAGAGTACGCGGCGGACAGCGTGCTCGGCATCTCGCTCTCGGCCTTTCTCGCCGGCAACCGCGATTTCACCGTCCTGTTCGTGCCCGGCCCGCGGCGTGCGTTGCAAGGACTGTTCTGGACTGCCGGCAAGCTGGTGCTTCCGATCCTCGACGAGTTGCGGCCGGTCCATGAGATCTGCACGCCCTCGCCCGGCGGCTGGAGTCGCGAGACGCTGCGCGGGCTTCCCGAGATCGGCGTCGTCGACGTCTGGCGCCTCGACCACCATGAGTTCGGAAGCAATGGCGACCTGCTCGCCAACGTCCAGGATCCGCTGACGCCGCCGTCGCTGCTGCTGCTCGAGCGCGGCGTTGCCAGCCCGACCGTGCTCAAGCAGGCGCCGAAGACCTTCACTGCCGACGGTCTCGTGGTCACGCAGCACGAGGCCATCTCCATCGACGGCGAGCGCATCCCCTATGTGCAGACCGGCCCCGCTGGTGAGACCGGCGCGGCGCCGGTCTATATGAGCGCCTATGGCGGCTTCGCTCACTCGGTGAAGCCGTACTACAATCCGGCGCTCGGCAGGCTGTGGCTGGAGCGCGGCGGCACCACGGTGCAGGCGAATTTGCGCGGCGGCGGCGAGTTCGGCACGCGCTGGCACGATGCCGGACGGCTGGCGGGCAAGCGGCTGTCGCATGATGATTTCGCGGCGGTCGCAGCCGATCTCGTGCGGCGTGGCGTGACGCAAGCCAAGCGCATCGCGGCGCAGGGCGGCTCGAACGGCGGCATCCTCATCACCAACATGCTGACACGGTACCCTGAGCGTTTCGGCGCGCTGTTCTGCACGATCCCGCTGATCGACATGCGCCGCTACACAAAGCTGCTCGCGGGCGCGAGCTGGATCGCGGAATATGGCGACCCTGATAAACCCGAGGATTGGGACTGGCTGAAGACCTATTCGGCCTATCATGCCGCAAAGCCCGGCCAGCCCTATCCGCCGATTCTGATCGCCACGACGCGGCGGGACGATCGTGTTCATCCCGGACACGCGCGCAAGATGGCGGCAAAGCTCCAGGCGATGGGATATGAGGCCTGGTTCTACGAGCCGGCCGCAGGCGGCCATGGCTACGGCAAGGACAACAAGGAGCGCGCCGGCTTCCAGGTGCTCGGCTTTGAATTCCTGAAGAGCAGGATCGGCTGGCGCGACGGCGAGGCGTGACGCTGTTGCGGCTTAACCAGAACGGCCGATTGATTACATCAGCGCGAGCCAAGGGCTCTCTTCACCTCTCCCGCTTGCGGGAGAGGTCGGCATAGGCCGCCTTGGGCGGCCGTTCTTAGGAGACGCCGATGCGCTGCATCGGCTACGACGCCGGGTGAGGGCTCTCTCCTCTTGGGGGTTCTCGATTGTGGAAGCACCCTCTCCCCAACCCTCCCCCGCAAGCGGGGGAGGGGGCACATCTCCTTCGCGGCGTGTGGCCCAGACCTTAGTCGACAGCGCCTCAGGCTTTCGCGAACACCAGGGTGAGATTGTTGGCGGGCATGTCGATGAGATCGACGAGGCGGAGGCCGGCGTGCTGCGCGAGCTTCTCGACGTCGCCGACGTCGCGCACGCCCCATTCCGCGTTGCCTTCACGCAAGGAGGTGTCGAACACCGCGTTGCTGAGCGCGGTGTGCTTGCCGCCGCGCTTGAAGGGACCGTAGAGGAACAGCGTTCCGCCGGGCTGCAGATAGCGGCCGGCGCCGGCAAACAGCCCCTCGGCGACGTTCCACGGTGCGATGTGGATGACGTTGGCGCAGAACACCGCCGCGAGATCCTTCGGACCTTCTTTGGGCCCCTCGCCGCTCTTCATCTCCGGGCACCAGTCCGGATCGGACAGATCGACCCGCAGCGGCGGACGGATGTTTGGCAGGCCGGAATGGACGCGCCAGGCCTCGATGCTTTTCAGATGCCGCTGATTGAGGTCGCTCGGCCACCAGACGAGATCGGGCGCATGGCGAGCGAAGTGGACCACGTGCTGGCCGGTTCCACTGCCGACCTCGACCACATCGCCGCGGCGGCCAGCAAGATGCTTTTCCAGCGCTGCCCAGATCGGCTCGTGATTGCGATGGAACGCCGGCGCATCGAGCCGTCCATCGGGCTCGACCCGTCCGCCGTCCTTGCCAAATTCGACGACATATTCAGCCAATTGAGGCTCCCCGGAAAAACGATAACGAAATAAAAATGCCACCGGACGCCGAAACGCCCCAAAAACATTGGCCTGTCAGAGCCGAAACTGCCGAACAGATAGTCTCTTCGGTTGCAACGCGAAAGATATTAACTCCAATTTGCGGCCTGCATAGTCGCGATTGTCAGGCGAGGTCCTTTGTGCTTTGAGCACTATATTTCGACACGAGATCATCGACCTAACGCCTCGGACCGACGCCTTGACCGCCTTTCCCCGGAAGCCCGCTCTGGTCTTCATTCTGGCCGCCCTCGCCGCGGTCGTCGCAGGGCCCGCGCGCGCCCAATCCGCCGCCAGCGAGGGACAAAAGCTCGCCTTCGACCGCGGCAAGGGCAATTGCCTGACCTGCCACGTGATCAGGGGCGGCGACCTGCCCGGCACGATCGGGCCCGAGCTGAAGGACATCAAGACAAAATACCCCGATCGCAACGAGCTCTTCGCGATCCTGTTCGACGAGGCCAAGCGCAATCCGCAGACCATGATGCCGCCGTTCGGACGGAACCGGATTTTGACCGAACAGGAGATCAACGCGATCGTTGATTTCCTCCAGACTCTGTAGCGGCGCCGATACCCAAGGGATCGCTGAGGCGATCGACCAGGAGACTGAGATGAGTGCAACGACCGGCCTTCTCGCGACGCGGCGCCTGATCCTGCAGGGCGCGGCCTCCGTTGCGCTGATCGGCCTCGGCAATCTGGGCAATCTGCCGTTCGCGAGCTCGCCGGCGCGCGCCGCGGCCAACGACAAATATCCGGAAGAAGCATTCAAGCAGAAGAGCGAGGCCGACGCGATCAAGGCGCTCTACGGCAGGACCGCCGAGCCGTCCGACAAGATCAAGCTGGATGCGCCCGAGATCGCCGAGAACGGCGGCGTGGTGCCGATCTCGGTGACGACGACGCTCGACAAGGTGACCTCGATCTCGTTCCTCGTCGCGGAGAACCCGAACGCGCTGGCCGCAAGCTACAAGATTCCGGACGGCACGGTCCCGAGCGTCGCCAACCGTTTGAAGATGGCAAAGACCACCAACGTGGTCGCGATCGTCGAGGCCGACGGCAAGCTCTTCAGCGCGACCAAAGAGGTCAAGGTCACCGTCGGCGGCTGCGGCGGCTAGGAGACAAGTTCGATGGCATCCACCATTCGCGTACGCGCCACCGCCAACGGCGACATCACCGAGGTGCAGGCGCTGATCCAGCACCCCATGGATTCCGGCTTCGTCAAGGATTCGAAGGGCGAGCTGATCCCGGCGCACTTCATCCAGGAACTGAAATTCGCGCACGACGGCAAGGACGTGTTCGTCGCCGATTGGGGGCCTGCGGTCTCCAAGGATCCCTACGTCAAGTTCAGCTTCAAGGGGGCTAAGAAGGGCGACGACCTCAAGATCAGCTGGGTCGACAACAAGGGTGCGTCGGATACGACCACCGCGAAGATCTCGTGATGAAGACGCGTTCCGCAATCTGGCTCGGCTCCGCGATCGTCGCGCTCACAGCGCTCGGCTTCACCGCACAGCGCGTGATCGCCGCTGACAAAATCGATCCGGCCACCGATGCCAAGGCGTTCCAGAACTTCTTCTTCCAGAAATTTCCGAACGTGAAGCACGAGGATTTCGTCAACGGTCCTTATTCCATGAACGAGGACATGAAGCGGCAGTGGCAGGAGAAGGAGGAATTCCCGCCTTACGAGTTCGCGCTCGATGCCGGCAAGGAGATGTTTTCGACCCCGTTCAAGAACGGCAAGACCTACGCCGACTGCTTCCCGAACGGCGGCATCGGCATCCGCCAGAACTATCCTTACTTCGACCAGAAGGAAGGCAAGGTCGTCACGCTCGAGCTCGCGCTCAACCGCTGCCGCGAGGCCAATGGCGAGGCGCCCTACTCCTACGTCAAGGACGAGATGGCCTCGCTGACCGCCTACATGGCCTTCACCTCGCGCGGCAAACTGATGGACATCAAGATTCCCGACGATCCGCGCGCGTTCGAGGCCTTTGAGAACGGCAAGCGCTATTTCTACACGCGGCGTGGGCAGATGAACTTCTCCTGCGCGAGCTGCCATGTGCAGAGCCCGGGCGAGCGCATCCGCGCGGAAGTGCTGGCGCCGGCGCTTGGCATTTTGAACGCGATGCCGATCTACCGCTCGGAATGGAGCGGCATGGGCACGACCAGCCGCCGCTTCGTCACCTGCAACAGCCAGACCCGCGCGGTTCCACTGGAACCGCAGTCGGACGAATACCGCGACGTCGAATATTTCCTGTCCTACGTCGCCAATGGCCTGCCGATCTCCGGCCCGGGAGCGCGGCCATGACCCCGTCGATGATCGGAATGCGATCAGTCGCACTCGTGTTGCTGCTGATGGCTGCCGCAGCGCCAGCGCGCGCGGCGAGCGAGGCCGACTACAAGGCGGCCTATGCTGCGGCGGAAGCCGCCAGCAAGGAAGCGGCCGGCTTGCGCAACCAGTGGACGCCGACCATTGCGGCTCTGGCCGCCGCGAAGAAGGCCGGCGATGGCGGCGATTTCGACCGTGCGGTTGCCGCCGCCAAGGAGGCCGAAGCGCTGGCGAAGGCCTCGATCTTCCAGGCGACGTCGGAAAAAGAAGCCTGGAAGGCGATGGAAATCCGCTAGACTGGCTCTCGTGGAACTGTTGGACGATCTTCTTCTTTAAGGGGCGGAGTATTTGGGATGACCATCCGCCGCCGCGATTTCCTGAGAGCCGCAGGCGCTGCCGCCGTCACGGCCGGGCTGCCGCGGCTTGCGCGCGGCGCGGAGACCACCAGCATCTACGACCTCGAACGCTTCGGCAATGCGCGCGTCCTGCACCTCACCGATACCCATGCGCAGCTCAACCCGGTCTATTTCCGCGAGCCCAGCGTCAATATCGGCATCGGCGAGATGGCGGGACGGCCGCCTCATCTGGTCGGCCGCGCCTTCCTCGAGCGTTTCGGCATCCGGTCCGACAGCGCGGACGCCTATGCCTTCACCTGCTTCGAGTTCGAGAAGTCCGCGGCCCGCTTCGGCAGGCTCGGCGGCTTTGCGCATCTGAAGACGCTGATCGACCGCTTACGCAACGACGTCGGCGAGCAGCATTCGCTGCTGCTCGACGGCGGCGACCTCTGGCAGGGCACCGGCCTTGCCAACACCATGCAGGGCCGCGACATGGTCGAGGTGGCGAATCTGCTCGGCATCGAGGCGATGACGGGCCATTGGGAGTTCACCTATGGCGAGCAGGCGCTGCGCGACAATCTCGAGCGCTTCAAGGGCGAGTTTCTGGCGCAGAACGTCTTCCTGACTGAGGAAGCCGCGTTCAACGACGCACGCGCATTCGACAAGGCGACGGGGCGCGTGTTCAAGCCCTCGACCATCAAGGAGTTCGGCGGCTATCGCGCCGCGATCATCGGCCAGGCTTTCCCCTACGTGCCGATCGCGCATCCGAAGCGCTTCACGCCGGATTGGACCTTTGGCATCCGCGAGGAGGAGCTGCAAAAACTGGTCGACGGCTTGCGCGGCAATGACAAGGTCGATGCCGTGATTCTGCTTTCGCACAACGGCATGGACGTCGATCTGAAGCTTGCGAGCCGCGTCACCGGCATCGACGTCATTCTCGGCGGCCACACCCATGACGCCGTCCCGCAACCGGTGGCGGTGAAGAATGCGAATGGCACGACGCTCGTCAGCAATGCCGGCTCGAACGGAAAATTTCTCGCCGTGCTCGATCTCCAGCTCGCCAAGGGCAAGGTCAGCGACATCAGATACCATCTGCTGCCGGTCTATTCCGAGCTGTTGAAGCCGGATCCGGCGATGGCCGAGCTGATCGGCAAGGTGCGCGCGCCGCACGTCACCGACTGGTCGGAGAAGCTCGCAACGCCCGACCGCCTGCTCTATCGCCGCGGCAACTTTTCCGGCCCCGTGGATGAGCTCATCTGCGCGGCACTGCGCCACGAGCTCGATACCGAGATCGCGCTGTCTCCGGGCTTTCGCTGGGGGGTCACCGCGCTCGCCGGCCAGCCGCTCACGCTCGAGGATGTGCTGGCGGAGACCGCAATCTCCTATCCCGAGACCTATGTGCAGGAGATGACGGGCGGCCAGATCAAGGACGTCTTGGAGGACATCTGCGACAACCTCTTCAACCCCGATCCCTACCACCAGCAGGGCGGTGATATGGTGCGCGCCGGCGGGCTCAATTACACCTGCACGCCGACAGCCGCGATCGGCAGCCGCATCTCGGCGCTGACGCTCGACAGCGGCATGCCGGTCGAGGCGCACCGACGCTACAAGGTCGCGGGCTGGGCGTCCGTCAACGCCCAGCAGGGCGCGCCTGTCTGGGACGTGGTCGCAAAATATCTGCGCTCCGGACGGATGCCCGAGAACAAAAGCTCCGGCGTCGCGCTGAGGGGCGTCGAGGACAATCCGGGAATTGCAGGACAGGGATGATGCGTTCGCCAAATCGTCGCGCGATGCTGTTGGCGCTGGTCGCCTGGCCTATGGTGCTGCCTGCCTTCGCGCAGCAGGTGCCCTTGCAGGACAAGCCGTTTGCCGAGCACAAGATCGTGCTCCAGCTCTCCGATGGTGATGCGAAGAAGCAGGCGCTGGTGCTCAGCGTCGCCAACAATCTCCTGAAAGCCTATGACCCCGACAAGGTTGCGATCGAGGTGGTCGCGTTCGGTCCCGGCATCGACCTCCTGCTCAGCGCCAACGACCACCGCAAGCAGGTCGAAAGCCTGATCGCGCAAGGCGTCCGCTTCGACATCTGCCTCAACACCGTCGACACGATCGAGCGGGAGAGCGGCCGGCGGCCGGATTTCATCCCATCCGCGACGCCCGTTCAGGTCGGGGTCGGCCAGATCCTGTTCCTGACCGAGAATGGCTACACGCTGGTAAGGCCGTAAGCCTGTTGCCGTGGCACAGCGTCGCGACACCTTCGGTGTCATCGCCCGCGAAGTGTTTAGCCCGGGGACATGGCTGACACCTGTTCGGACACATCGCTGACAGGTTGGCCAGGGGACACGGAGAAGCTGCGACGTACTGGATTCCCCGCCTTCGCGGGGAATGACAGCGGTAATTGAGGCAACATGACCCTAACGTCTCTTGGGCCCTGCCGGCCCCAAATCGGCCTCTTGCCCCCTCATCACGCGGAATAAAAATTTTCTAAATCTTCCTGTTTAGGCAGTGAATTACTTCTCTTTTTGACCCGCGCCGTAGTAGAATCTTGGAAGCCAGTTCACGCCGGGGGTTCCGCCATGATCTTCCGCCAAATGTTCGACAGCGTTTCCGGGACCTACAGCTATCTGCTGGCCAGTCGCGCCGGCGGCGAGGCACTGATCCTCGATCCCGTGCTGGAGAAGGTCGACCGCTACTGCCAATTGCTGCGCGAGCTCGACCTCAAGCTGGTCAAGGCCGTCGACACCCACCTGCATGCCGACCACGTCACCGGGCTTGGCGAACTACGCGACCGCACCCACTGCATGACCATCATGGGCGACCAGAGCAAGGCCGACGTGGTGGCGATGCGGGTCTCCGACGGCGACAAAGTGACGATCGAGGGCATGTCGCTCGACGTGATGTATACGCCCGGCCATACCGATGACTCCTACTCCTATCTCATGGGCGACCGCGTCTTCACCGGAGACACGCTGCTGATCCGCGGCACCGGCCGCACCGACTTCCAGAACGGCTCTTCGCGCGCACAATACGACTCGATCTTCAATCGCCTCTTGAAGTTGCCGGAGGAGACGCTGGTCTTCCCCGCGCATGACTACAAGGGCGATACCGTCTCCACCATCGGCGAGGAGAAGCGCCACAATCCCCGTCTCCAGGTGCGCTCGGTCGACGAATATATCGAGCTGATGGCCAACCTGAAGCTGCCCAATCCGAAGATGATGGATGTGGCGGTGCCGGCCAACATGCATGTCGGCCTGCATCAGGAGGAGCTTGAGAAGGAAGGCCGCGCGCTCAGCGCCGTCGATGCGATGCGCGCACTCGGCCGGCCCGACATCCTCTTGGTCGATCTGCGCGAGAGCAATGAGCGCGCCAAGCACGGCATGCTCGAGGGCGCGCTGCATGCACCCTATCCGTCGATCGAGGAGAGCCTGAAACCCGGTGGCATGCTGCGCGAGGTGGCGGCCGCCACTGGTCGCCGCGTGCTGTTCTTCTGCGCCTTCGGCGAGCGCTCGGCGATGGCGGTTGCCGCGGCGAAACAGGCCGGGCTCGCCAACACCGCGCATATCGCGGGCGGCATCGACGCCTGGAAGAAGGCGGGCGGGCCGGTGGTACGGGTGTGATGCCATCCAGGTGGCGCCGCTTAGCGCCTCGCCATTTGAGAGAGGTCAAGAAAATTGGTCCCAAGCCGGCTAACATGCGCTGACGCATCACCATCCGGAGAAGGTCATGGCCAAGGCCGGCAACAAGAACCCGCCGCCGAAGAAAGCGGACGACACCAAGAGAAAGCCGCAGCCGCCGCCCGATACCGACGACGACGATGAAGACGGCGACATCGCCACCCCCAAACGCGACCGCTACGGCACCGATGACGAGCCGTTGTGAGGGCGGCAACGCACTCCAATGTCGTCCTGGCGAAAGCAGGACCCATACCGCGTGATCTCTCGATTGTGATCGGTCGCGGTACCGAACGACGAGTCTTCGCCAAACTACGCCCTGGGGTAATGGGTCCTGGCTTACGCCAGAACGACTGTGGGGACGCACTATGCCCGCACTACCTGCCATGCGCGGGCATTCATGGACAAATAACCGCGCGCGCCGATAGTTTGCGCTTCGATAGTAGGAAGTGAAACGGAACTGCGATGGCCGACGTTCTCGCCGCACCGCAAGAGGGAAAGACCGACAGCGCGCTACGCACGCTGACGGGGATCTCGATCGCGCATTGGATCAGCCATTTCCACATCCTGGTTCTGCCGATGCTGTTTCCGTTCCTCAAAAGCCAGCTCGGCGTCGGCTATATCGAGCTCGGCTTTGCGCTCACCGTGTTTGCGGTCGTGTCCGGCCTGACCCAGGCACCGACCGGCTACCTCGTCGACCATTTCGACGCGCGAAAGATCCTGCTGACCGGGCTCGTAATCGGCGGACTCTCCCTCGTACTGCTCGGCCTGCACTTAAGCTACGTCTCTCTGATCATCTGCGCGGTGCTGCTCGGCCTTGCCAACAGCGTCTATCACCCGGCCGACTATGCGATCCTCGCCGAGCACATGGACGAGGCGCGGATGGGCCGCGCCTTCTCGGTCCACACATTTGCCGGCTATCTCGGTGGCGCGGTGGCACCGGCGATCGTGGCTGCGCTCGTCACGGTTTCGGGCGGCACCGGCGCGCTGATCGCATCGGGCGCGATCGGCGTGCTCTGCGCGCTGCTGCTCATCGTGATCAACATTCCCGACGCCGGCGCGCACAGGAAGAAGCCGGGAAACGAAGCCGCGCCAAGACAGGCGGTCATCACGCCGGCGCTGATCATGCTGACCGTGCTGTTCATGCTGCTCAGCCTGTCAGTTGCCGGCATCAGCAATTTCGGCGTGGTCGCGCTGATGAGCGGCTATGCCGCGTCCTACTCCGCCGCCAATGTCGCGCTAACGGCATTTCTGGGGTCAAGCGCCGTCGGCGTGCTCGCGGGCGGCTTTCTCGCCGACCGCACCGAACGCCACGGCCAGCTCGCCGCCGCCTGCTTTGCCGTGAACGCGGCGATCGTGCTTCTGATTGCGCTCGTCGCACTGCCCGGCTTGCTGCTGACGGTTGCGATGACTGTTGCGGGCTTCCTCTCCGGCGTGATCGCACCCTCGCGCGACATGCTGGTGCGCAATGCGGCGCCGGCGGGCGCAGCCGGGCGCGCCTTTGGCATCGTCTCAACCGGTTTCAACCTCGGCGGCATCATCAGCCCGCTGCTGTTCGGTTGGATCATGGACCAGAACGCGCCGCACTGGGTATTCGGCGCGTCGGTGGTGTTCATGGTGGCCACGGTGTTCTTGTCGCTGCTGACGGAGCGGCGACCGGAAGGCGCCAAGTAGCGCTCTCTCCGCTGTCGTCCCGGCGAAAGCCAGGACCCATTACCCCGAATGGCAGTTGTTTGAAACACGCTGGAGCGACCAGCGTGCCAATTCCGTTGTCCTGTGATCATGGGCCCTGGATCAGCACTCGCTACGCTCGCTGGTCCAGGACGACAGTGGTGGTGGCGGCGCGTTACGTCGGCGACACCACGCCCTTCAACACACCGGCCTGAGTGCCGGCCCCACGCGTTAGCCTCGCCTTTTCCGTGTTCGGCCAGAGCAGCAGCAGGCCGAGCACGCCAGAACCGATCATGACCACGGCGTTGATGGTGTAGCCGGTCAAGTAGCCGTCGACCATTGAGCCGGCGCGCTGGATCACGCTGCCCATTACGGCCGGCGCGATGATGCCGGCGAGCGTGTAGAGTGCGCCGTAGATCGCGATGACGGCGCCGCGCTGCGAAGCCGGTGTGAACTCGCCAAGCATCGGCGGGCAGACGACGTAGATCGCCCCGCACAGGCCCGAGCCGACCACGAGCAGCGCGATCTGCAACCCCGCCCCCTGCACGTGCGGCATCGCCGCGAGGATGAGGCCGCCGACCACGAGGGGCACCGAGCCGAGCACGCCGCGCGCAACGCGCGTGGTCGCGCCGCGCACCATCATCACCTGCGAGATCCAGCCCGTGAGAATGACGATGGTGGCACCGAATACCCACGGCAGGATAGATATCCAGCCCGCATCCGACTGCGAGAAGCCGAGTCCCTTGACGATGAAGGACGTGAACCAGGTAAGACCGAGCGACAGCGCCCAATAGGCTCCGAAGGTCGCCGCCACGCAGCCGATGAAGGTGCGCGAGGTGAGAAGCTGGACATAGGGAATCTTCGGCTCGGTGGCCGCCAGCAGTTGCGTGTCCTCCAGCGGCCCCTCCTTGCCGAGCGCAAGCCAGGCCGCGACCCAGATCAGGCCGACGACGCCGAGCGCACCAAAGGCATAGTGCCAGGAGTGGTTGACGATGATCCAGTTCAACGCGGGCACCGCGAGAATGACGCCGAAGGCCGAACCCTGCGACAGGATCGCGGTCGGCAGCGTGCGCTTCTCGTCTGGAAACCATTTGTAGATCGCGTGTGCGGCGACCGAGAAGCCCGGCCCCTCGCCCGCGCCGAGCACGATGCGGCAGATCACGAGCGTGGCGAAGCTGACGGTGCCGACCATCGGAAACTGCGCCAGCGACCAGATGACCGCGAGCGTCAGCAACACCCAGCGCGTCGGCACCTTGTTGACGATGAAGCCGACCACGATGGTCGAGATCGAGAACAGGACAAAGAAGGAAGAGCCGAGCAGGCCGAACTGCTCCGGCGCGAGCTTCAGGTCGGTCATGATCGGCACAGCGGCGAGTCCCACGACGATCTTGTCGGCGAAATTCACCACCATGAAGAGAAACAGGAGAAAGGTGACGGTCCAGGCGCCCTTCGGCGTTGCCTTGGCTGTCGTGCTGCCCGCCGCTTTGGGCGTTCCCTGAGCGCTCATATTTCTCCCCGTCTCGCCGTTTTTCGGCGCTTTTGATCTGGCCGTCTTGCGAGCTAACAACGGCTTGAACGGCAACACAACCCCGACATTTCCGCATCAACTATGCTACGCAACATTCCAGTTAATTCCGTGCGGCGCCATTCATCGTGCTGAGCATCAAAAACCTCTCCAAAAGCTTCTCCTCGGCCGGCGAGCCGGTTCATGTGTTGCGCGGCGTCGATCTCGACGTGCGCCCCGGCGAGCGTGTCGCGCTGACCGGCGAATCCGGCAGCGGCAAGAGCACGCTGCTGCACCTGATCGCGGGGCTGGATGGCGCCGACGGCGGCACGATCATGCTCGAAAGCACCGATATGACGGCGCTGCCGGATGCAGGGCGGGCAGCGCTGCGGCGCGACCGGCTGGGGCTGGTCTTCCAGCAGTTCAACCTGATCCCGAGTCTGTCGGTCGAGGACAATCTCGCCTTCCAGGCGCGGATCGCCGGCCGGCACGATGCCGCCTGGCACGGCGAGCTGATCGAGCGACTCGGCCTCGGCAAGCTGTTGAGACGCTACCCCGAGCAGCTCTCTGGCGGCCAGCAGCAGCGGGTCGCGATCGGCCGGGCACTCGCGATCAAGCCGTCACTGCTGCTCGCGGACGAGCCGACGGGTAATCTGGATGAATCCACGGCGGACGACGTGCTCGCCTTGGCGCGCGATCTCGTGGCGCGCACCGGCTGCGGCTTCTTGATGGTGACGCACAGCCTGCACCTGGCCGGCACGCTCGACCGCCACGTCACGCTGCATGCGGGGCGGATCACATGAGGCGCGCGCTCTGGATCCTTGCCGTGCTGCTCAGCCATTGGCGGCGACATCCGATGCAGCTCGCGACGCTGCTGATCGGCCTGATTGCGGCAACCGCCCTGTGGAGCGGCGTGCAGGCGATCAACCAGCAGGCGCGCAATGCCTACGATCGCGCTGCGGCGACGTTCGGCGGCGTGCGCACGCCGATGCTGGTCGCGCCCGATGCCGCGACGTTCTCTCAGGACCTGTTCGTTGCGCTCAGCCGCGCCGGCTGGCCGGTGTCGCCGGTCGTGGAGGGCCGCGTCCAGATCAACGGACGCTCGTTCCGCCTGCTCGGCATCGAGCCGGTGACGCTGCCGGCCGAGGTCGGCAATGCGCCGCGGCTCGGCGCGTCGGACTTGCGCGCCTTCGTCGCCGCGCCCGGCCAGACACTGGTGGCGCCGGAGACGCTCGCCGATCTCGACGCGGCGGAGGGCGCGGCGCCGCTGATCAGCAGCGGCGCAAAGCTGCCACCACTGCATGCGCAGCCGCAGCTCGTGCCCGACGTGCTGGTGGTCGACATCGGCGTCGCACAGCGGCTGCTTGGCAAGCAAGGCCAGCTCTCGCGGCTCCTGATCGGCAAGGCCAAGAGCAAGCCTGCGCCGCTCGCGAGCGTCGTCGGCGACCGCTTGCAGCTGATGGAGCCGAGCGCGGAGACCGAGCTCGAACGCCTCACCGACAGCTTCCATCTCAATCTCACCGCCTTTGGCCTGCTGTCGTTCTTCGTCGGACTTTTCATCGTCAATTCGGCCGTCGGCCTCGCCTTCGAGCAACGATTGCCGATGCTGCGTACGCTGCGGGCCTGCGGCGCCTCGGCACGGTTGCTCAACACGGTGCTGGTGATCGAGCTGGTGGTGCTGGCGCTCGCTGCGGGGCTCGTCGGGCTCGTCTGCGGCTATGTCATCGCGGCGGCGCTGCTGCCGGATGTCGCGGCCTCGCTGCGCGGGCTCTATGGCGCGCAGATTCCGGGGCAACTTTCGCTCCGCGGCGAATGGTGGCTCGCCGGCATCGGGATCAGCATCATCGGCGCGATGATCGCGGCGGCAACGAGTCTGGTCAAGGCGATGCGGCTGCCGCTGCTTGCAACTGCGCAACCGCAGGCCTGGCAGCAGGCGCAGCAGCGCTGGCTGATCCTGCAAGGTGCGGCAGCGTGTGCGGTGTTCGCAATCGCGCTGCTGTTGTTGCGCTATGGCGATACGCTGATCGCCGGCTTCGGCGTGCTCGCTGCGCTGATGCTGGGCGCGGCGCTGATCCTTCCCGCGCTGCTCGAGATCATCCTGCTCATTGGCCAGCGCCGCGCGCGCCGCCCGCTTGCGTTGTGGTTCTGGGCCGACAGCCGACAGCAGCTATCAGGCCTCTCGCTGGCGCTGATGGCGCTGCTGCTCGCACTCGCAGTCAATGTCGGCGTCTCAACCATGGTGGAAACTTTCAGCCGCACATTCGTCACCTGGCTGAACGGACGGCTGGCCGCCGACGTCTATATCGGCGCGCCCGACAACGCGAAGGCGGTTGCGATCCGGACTTGGCTGCGCGAGCGCGGCGAGGTGCAGGCGATCCTGAGCGGCGGGCGGGCGGAGACGCAACTCGAAGGACAGCCGGTGGAGCTGTTCGGCCTGCCCGACCACCCGCTCTATCGCGAGCGCTGGCCGCTACTCGAAGCCGCGCCGCGCGCCTGGGCGCAGCTCGTGCCGGGCGATGCCGCCTTCGTCAGCGAGCAATTGAGCCGGCGATTGAACCTGCGCGTCGGCGATGTCATCGAGATCCCCGCGCCGGGCGGTAGCTGGGTGCTCGACATCGCCGGCATCTATGCCGATTACGGCAATCCCAAGGGGCAGCTCGCCGTGAACGTCGCGGCGTTGATCCGGCGCTTTCCCCAGACGCCGCAGACACGGATCGGACTCATCGTTCCCCGAGACAGGATTCCCGGCCTGATCACGGCGCTGCAGAAGCAGTTTGCTCTCGACGACCGCAGCGTCGCCGACCAGGCAACGGTGAAAGCGGAATCGATCCGCATCTTCAACCGCACTTTTGCGGTGACGGGAGCACTGAACGCCTTCACTCTCGGCGTCGCCGGCATCGCGCTGCTGACCAGCCTGCTGACGCTCGCCAACTCCCGCCTGCCGCAGCTCGCGCCGCTTTGGGCGATCGGCCTCACGCGGTCGCGCCTTGCTGCGATCGAACTGACCAAGACGCTGGCGGTTGCGCTGTTCACGGCGCTGCTGGCATTGCCGTTGGGTCTCGTCGTGGCCTGGTGCCTGATCGCGATCGTCAACGTAAAAGCGTTCGGCTGGCGCCTGCCGTTCCACGTGTTTCCGCTGCAACTGGTCGAGCTGGTCGCGGTGGCGCTACTCGCCTCGCTGCTGGCCGCCTTGCTGCCGGTGGCGCGGCTCGCGCGGATGCAGCCGGCAGATCTCGTGAAGGTGTTTGCCAATGAGCGCTGACGGACTATCGCGGCGCGCATTTGCCGGCGCCCTCGCCGCATTGGCGCTGTCGCGTCGCACGGCGGCGCAAGGTTACGCCGGCCTCGGCGAGACCGCAGATGGCTTTGCGCAGGTCACGCCTGGAAAAGTGTTTTCCTTCCTCGCCGACCACGGCCCGCACCCCGATTTCCGCATCGAGTGGTGGTACCTCACGGCGAATCTGATCGATGCCAGTGGCGCGGCTTGCGGCCTGCAATGGACGCTGTTTCGCCAGGCCGCCGAGGCTGGGCCGCAGCGCGAGGGCTGGGCCAATCAACAGCTCTGGATGGGCCATGCCGCGGTGACCCGCGCCGACACCCATCGCTTCAACGAGCTGTTCGCCCGCGGCGGCGTCGGGCAGGCGGGTGTGGATGCAAAGCCGTTCGCGGCCTGGATCGACGACTGGGAGATGAAGGGCACTGAGAGCACCGATGATAGCAAGCTGGCGCCGCTGACGCTGAAGGCGTCAGGCACCGATTTCAGCTACGCACTGACGCTTCAGGCTGATCGTCCGGTGGTGCTGCAAGGCGACGGTGGTTTCAGCCGCAAGTCCGAGCGCGGCCAGGCGTCGTATTACTACAGCCAGCCGTTTTTCCGTGCGCACGGCAGCCTCGTCATCGACGACAAGGCGGTCGATGTGTCGGGGCAAGCCTGGATGGACCGCGAATGGAGCAGCCAGCCGCTTGGCGCCGACCAGACCGGCTGGGACTGGCTGTCGCTGCATCTCTCATCTGGCGACAAGCTGATGCTGTACCGGCTGCGGCAGAAGGACGGCAAGGACGATCCGTTCGGCAACTGGATTTCGCCCGACGGCCGCACGCAGCAAATCTTTGCCGCCGACATCCGGATGACGCCGAGGGGATGGGCCGAGGTTGCGGGGCGCAAACTGCCGGTGGAATGGCAGATCGTAGTCCCCTCGCGTTCCCTGACGATCACCTGCAAGCCGCTCAACCCCGCGGCCTGGATGGGCACCGGCTTTTCCTATTGGGAGGGCCCGATCAGCTTTTCCGGCAGCCATGACGGCGTTGGCTATCTCGAGCTGACGGGCTATTGAGCATCGGCCGATCCGAGGGGAACCGTGCGATGTATCACCTGACCGCGCTCATCACGCTGCTCGCCGTAGCGTTCTGCTTCTACACCACCATCAATGTCGCACGGTCGCGTGCGAAGACTGGCGTCAAGGTGCCAGCGATGTCGGGCCATCCCGACTTTGAGCGCGCCTTCCGCATCCAGATGAACACGCTGGAATGGATGCCGATCTGCCATCGCTTTGGCTGTTCGCGATCTATGTCAGTGACGCCATCGCGGCCGCAATCGGCGCGGTCTGGATCATCGGCCGCATCGTCTATTTCATCGGCTATTCCAAGGAAGCCGCCAAGCGCGGCCGGGGATTTGCCATCCAGGCCTTCGCCAGCATCGCGCTGTGGATAGGATCGCTCGTCGCGGTGCTGTGGCGGCTGGTGCATTGAGGC
The DNA here is from genome assembly GCF_053572325.1 of Bradyrhizobium sp. UFLA05-112. Lineage (NCBI taxonomy): Bacteria > Pseudomonadati > Pseudomonadota > Alphaproteobacteria > Hyphomicrobiales > Nitrobacteraceae > Bradyrhizobium > Bradyrhizobium sp. UFLA05-112. The sequence continues at coordinate 123,495 of NZ_JBANBK010000006.1, forward strand.
AAGGTGGCGGCAACAATCACCATCGTCGTCCCGGACAAGCGAAGCGCAGATCCGGTCTCCATAACCTCAGGGCGGAGTTTGGCGAAGATTGATAAACGCGATCTTGCGCCGCAACTACTCCCTGGGGTTGGGTCCCGGCCTTCGCCGGGACGACACCGGAGTTGTGGAGCTGACGTTGCCCTTGCCACTCACTTCGTCAGCGGGCAGCCGCTCTCCTTGACGGTAAAGAAGGCCTTGTCGCCGGGGACGGTGGCGAGCAGCTTGTAGTAGTCCCAGGGCTTCTTCGATTCCGACGGCTTCTTGACCTCGAACAGATACATGTCGTGGACCATGCGGCCGTTCTCGAGCACCTTGCCTTGCGCGAAGGCGTCGTCAACCGGGAGTTCCTTCATCTTCTTGGCGACCGCCTCCGGATCCTTGGTGCCGGCGGCCTTGACCGCCTTCAGGTAGCTCAGCGTCGCCGAATAGGTGCCAGCGTGGATCATGCTCGGCATTCGCCCGGTGCGCTTGAAGAAGCGTTCGCCGAGACCGCGCGTCTTGTCGTTGAGATCCCAGTAATAGCCCTCGGTGAGCACCAGGCCTTGCGCGGCCTGCAAGCCAAGGCCATTGACCTCGGCCAGTGTCATCAGGAGGCCAGCAAGCTTCTGGCCGCCGGTGACGATGCCGAACTCGGCGGCCTGCTTGATCGAGTTGGTGGTGTCGAGCCCTGCATTGGCAAGGCCGACGATCTTGGCCTTCGAGCTCTGCGCCTGGAGCAGGAAGGAGGAGAAGTCCGACGAGTTGAGGGGCACGCGGACCGAGCCGACCACCTTGCCGCCATTGGCGGTGACGATCTCGCTGGTGTCCTTTTCCAGCGCGTAGCCGAAGGCATAGTCGGCGGTGAGGAAGAACCAGGTGTCGCCGCCGGCCTTGGTCAGCGCACCGCCGGTGCCGACCGCGAGCGCGCGGGTGTCATAGGCCCAGTGGAAGCCATAGGGCTGGCAGGCATCGCCGGTGAGGCGCGATGTCGCAGCACCCACGACGATGTCGATCTTCTTCTTTTCCTTGGAGAGCTCATGGATCGCGAGCGCGACGGACGATGTCGTCAGCTCCGTGATCATGTCGACGTTCTCGACGTCGTACCAGCGCCGCGCGATGGAGGTGGCAAGATCTGGCTTGTTCTGGTGATCGGCGGTGACGAGCTCGATCTTGTGCCCCAGCACCTCGCCGCCAAAATCCTCGATCGCCATCTTGGCGGCTTCAACCGACCATTTGCCACCGTAATCGGCATATACGCCGGACTGGTCGTTGAGGATGCCGATCTTGACGCCTTGATTGGCGGTTTGCGCGGAGGCCGGCACCACCAACAACACGGACACCGCGGCGGCGGCCAAAAATGCTGATTTCATATTTTAACTCCCAGCAGTTTTCTGTTTTGAAATCGCGCGGATACTAGTGAAGAACCCCGGCAATGCCCATCCATTTCGGCCTCAGCCGTTAGTATGGGCGCAGGCGTGCCAAACTCAGCTCGTCGTCCCGGACAAGCGCAGCGAAGCAGAGCGCAGATCCGGGACGACACTGTGAGCGCGGATACGCCCTTGGCCACAATGACCATCAAGTTGCGGCCGCCGGCTTCTTCCCGCGCCCGTCGGCGAGGTTGCGCACGATCATGTAGAAGATCGGGGTGAAGACCAGGCCGAACAGCGTGACGCCGAGCATGCCGAAGAACACGGCGACACCGACGGCCTGGCGCATCTCCGAGCCCGAGCCGGTCGAGACCACAAGTGGCAGCACGCCGAGGATGAAGGCGAAGGACGTCATCAGGATCGGCCGCAGGCGCAGGCGGCAGGCTTCGATCACGGCTTCCAGCCGCGGTTTGCCCTCGAGCTCGATGTCGCGGGCGAACTCGACGATCAGGATGGCGTTTTTGGCGGCAAGCCCCACCAGCACGACGAAGCCGATTTGCGTGAGGATATTGACGTCCTGCCCCATGATGCGCACGCCGATGGTGGCAGCGAGCAAACACATCGGCACGATCAGGATCACCGCGAACGGCAAGGTCCAGCTGCCGTACTGCGCGGCGAGGACGAGATAGACGAACAGCACGCAGATCGGGAACACATAGAGGCCGGCATTGCCGCCGGTGACCTGCTGGTAGGACAGGTCCGTCCATTCGAAGGAGAAGCCGCTCGGCAAGGTGTCGTCCGCGAGCTTCTTGATGGCGTTGAGCGCGGTGGTCGAGCTCGTGCCCGGCGCCGGCTCGCCCTGCAATTCGGAGGCCGCGTAGAGATTGTAGCGTGCAACGCGGTCGGGGCCCGAGACGTCGCGGAAATCGACGACGCTGCCGAGCATCACCATATCGCCGGACGCATTGCGCGTGCGCAGCCGCGCGAGATCGCTGGTCTCTTTCCGGAACGGCTGGTCGGCTTGCGCGGTGACGTGATAGGTGCGGCCGAACAGATTGAAGTCGTTGACATAGGTCGATCCGAAATAGGTCTGGATCGTATCGTTGATGTTGGCGATGGGAACGCCGAGCTTCTGCGCCTTGGTGCGGTCGATGTCGACGAAGACCTGGGGTGTGTTCGCGGTGAAGGGCGAGAACACCGAAGTGAGCTCCGGCGTCTTGCGTGCGGCAGCCACGAGCTCGTCGGTCGCTGCCGCAAGCAATTCCGGCCCGCGGCCTTGGCGATCCTGGATGCGGATGGTGAAGCCGCCGCCGGTGCCGATGCCAGGCACGGCCGGCGGCGGAATGACGATGATGAACGCGCCCTCGATTCTCGACAGCCGCTTGCGCAGCTCGGCGGTGATGGCGTTCGCGGACAGACCCTTCTTCAGACGCACCTCCGGCTCGTCGAACACCGGAAACAGCGCTGCAGCGTTGCCGGCCTGCGTGCGCGTGGCGCCCGAGAAGCCGGCAAAGGCGGCGACGCGGATGATGCCCGGCGTATCCAGCGCGATGCGCTCGATCTCGCGCACGACCTCGGTGGTGCGCGCCAGCGACGCCGCGCCCGGCAATTGCACGGAGACGATGACATAGCCGCGATCCTGCGCCGGGATGAAACCTTGCGGCGTGGTCGCGATCAGCCAGCCGGCGCTGCCGATCAGGCCCACGTAAATCAGCAGCATCACCACCGAATGCCGGATCACGAAGTTGGCGACGCTGGCATAGCCGTGCGACAACCGCTCGAACGCGCGGTTGAAGACGCCGGTGAACGCGTCCCAGCCGCGCGCGATGAAATTCCAGCGCGCCGGCGGCCGCTTCTCTTCGTGAGGCACCAGGATCTGCGAGGCCAGCGCCGGCGACAGCGTCAGCGAGCAGAAGCAGGAGATTGCGGTCGCGACCGCGATGGTGACGGCGAATTGCTGGAAGAACTGTCCTGAGATGCCGCCCAGGAACGCCGTCGGCACGAACACCGCGCACAGCACGAGCGCGATCGACACCAACGCGCCGCCGACCTCCTCCATGGTCTTGAGCGCGGCGTCGCGCCGGCTCATGCCGTGCTCGAGATGGCGCTCGACGTTCTCGACCACCACGATGGCGTCGTCGACGACGATGCCGACGGCGAGCACGAGGCCGAACAGCGTGAGATTGTTGATGGAGAAGCCGAGTGCCGCCATCACCGCGAAGGTGCCGACCAGCGAGACCGGGATCGCGATGATCGGAATGATCGCGGGCCGCCAGCCCTGCAGGAAGACCAGCACCACGATGACCACGAGCAGCATGGCTTCGTAGATGGTCTTGATCAGCTCGTGGACGGATTGCGCGATGAACTCGGTCGGGTTGTAGCCGATGTTGTAGTCGAGGCCCTTCGGGAAGCTCGCCTTGAGCCGGACCATGGTGTCGGAGATGTTCTTCGCCGTCGCGAGCGCGTTCGATCCTGGTCTCTGGGTGACCAACATCGCGACCGCCGATTTGCGCAGCAGGAAGCTGTTGGTGGTGTAGGACAGCGCGCCGAGCTCGATGCGGGCGACGTCGCGCAGGCGCACCGTGCGGCCGTCGGAGCCGGCCTTGATCAGGATGTCCTCGAACTGCCTCTGGTCCTTCAGGCGGCCGGTGAAGGTCAGGTTCGGCTGGAAGGCGCGGTCCGCGATCGGTGGCTCGGCGATCTGGCCGCCCGCGATCTGCACATTCTGCGACCGGATCGCGGCCAGCACTTCGGTCGAGGTCAGGCCGAGATTGGCGATGCGATCGGGATCAAGCCACAGCCGCATCGAATAGTCGCGCGCGCCAAAAATCTGGATGTCGCCGACACCGTCGAGCCGCAGCAGCTGGTCGCGGACCTGGAGCAGCGCGTAGTTGGAGATGTAGAGCTGGTCGAAGGTGTCGTCGGGCGACAGCATGAACACGACCATCAGGATGTCGGGCGAGTTCTTGCGCGTCGTGACGCCGTTGCGCTGGACTTCCTCAGGCAAACGCGGCTGCGCGATCGCGACGCGGTTCTGCACCAGCACCTGGGCCTTGTCGAGATCGGTGCCGAGCTTGAAGGTGACGGTGATGGTGAGCTGACCGTTCGAGGTCGCCTGGCTGTAGAGATACAGCATGTCCTCGACGCCGTTGATCTCCTGCTCGATGGGAGCGGCAACCGTGTCGGACACGGTCTGCGCGGACGCGCCGGGATATTGCGTGGTCACCACAACCGTCGGCGGCACCACCTGCGGATATTCGGAGACCGGCAGCGTGGTGTAGGCGAGCGCGCCGACGATCAGCAGCACGATCGACAGCACCATCGCCAGGATGGGCTGGTTGATGGAGAGGCGGCCGAGATTCATGACTTGCCACCCGCTGGCGCTTGGGCTTGATGCGGATTGACCTTGGCGCCGACGCGCGCACGCTGAATGCCGTCGACGATCACGCGGTCGTCGGCCTTCAGCCCTTCGCGGATGACGCGCAGCCCCTCATCGAGCGGACCGAGCGTCACAGGGCGCGCCTCGACGGTATCGTCCGGCTTGACCACGAAGACGATCTTGCGGGACTGATCGGTCGCGACCGCGACGTCCGGAATCAGCAGCGCCTCGTAGGGCGCGCTCCCGATCAGCCGCACACGGCCGAACTGCCCCGGCAGGATCGAAAGATCGGTGTTCTGGATGACGGCGCGGCTGCGCAGCGTTCCGGTGGAGACATCGAGGCGGTTGTCGAGGAAGTTGATCGTGCCGTCATGCGACGGCTTGGTCTCGCCGGCCAACGTCACCTGCACCGGGTTCGGCGTATCGCGCGAGCTTGGGCGCTTGCCTTCGAACCAGAGCTTGCTGTTCTTGATGTAGGTCGCCTCGTCCATGTCGAAATAGATGTAGATCGGATCGAGCGACACGATCGAGGTCAGCAGTGTCGACGTGCCGGTGTCGCTGCCCTGGACGAGATTGCCGGGGCTGACGAGGTGGCGGCTGACGCGGCCGGTGAGCGGCGCAGCCACATGGGTGAACTCGATATTGAGCTTGGCGGCCTTCAGTGCGCCTTCGGCCTGCATCTCGGCGGCGTGCGCGGCCTGCAAGGCCTGACGGCGCTGGTCGACGACTTGTTCGGAGACGGCGCTGGTCTGGACCAGGTTCAGGCCGCGATCGAGCTCCCGCTTGGCAAGCTCCACCTTGGCGCGCGCGTCCGAAAGCTGACCGTCAGCCTGCTCGGCAGCCGCCTCGAACGGACGCGAGTCGATCACATAAAGAAGATCGCCGGCGTGAACGATCGCACCGTCCTGGAATTCGACCGAGGTGACGAAGCCGCCGACCCGCGGGCGTACCTGTACCTCCTCCACCGCCTCGAAGCGGCCGGTGAATTCTTCCCAATCGGTGACGGTGCGTTTGACCGGCTGAGCGATGGTGACGGAGGGCGCCGGCGGAGCTGCCGCCTGCGAGGCCGGCTTGTCACAGCCGACGAGGAGGCCAGCAGCCGTGAGCGCGAGCGCCGCCAGGAAAGAACGCGGCGCGCATCGCCGTCGGACTGAATGCTGCCTCGGGTTCGGCTCGCTCATGTCTTGCCCCCTTCCTTGGTGGCTGCGCCGGCAAACAGGGTACTTACTTACCCGCAGGGGGCACAAGATGGGTTTCAATGATGAACTCTTCAAGACGGACGACAAGGCAATCCTGGGCGGTGTGCCCTAGCCGGATGGCGGGTTGTGCGGACACAGTCGGTCGTGCAGGCGGCGATTAGGTGGCCGAACCCGGATAGATTGTTCACCGGGCTCGTGAACGGCAGGACGTTTTCGTTTTTCCCCGCTTGCCCAACTGTGCTGGGTGGGCAAAGCGTCCGCCTTTGCCCTACGGCATCTCTCTGCACCAGCGTCTTCGCGCATGACGCGCGGGGCAAGCTCGGCTAGATTATTCCAAACAGAAAAGACGAATTGTCCGGGAGGACAGGCGTGCACCAAGGGCGTGTCGTTTTCGGCGCGATCGAGGAGGTCGTGTTCGGCCATCCGGCCGCAGGCGCGATTCTGGCGCAGATGGACCGCCTGGGCTCGAACCGCGCCTTCCTCATGGTCTCCGGCACGCTCAATCGGCAGACCGACGAAATCCAAACGATCAGAGAAGCACTGGGCGCACGCTGTGCGGGCGTATTCGACGCCATGCAAGCGCACACGCCGCGCGAGGCGGTGATCGCGGCCGCCAACATGGCGCGAGACGTGAAGGCGGACCTGATCGTCACCGTCGGTGGCGGATCGATCACCGACGGCGCCAAGGCGGTGCAACTCTGCCTTGCCAACGACATCGACAGCACCGATGGCATCGAGCGCATCCGCGTTCGCAAGGGCGTCGTGCCCGAGATGAATGCGCCGAGCGTCCGCCAGATCAGCGTGCCGACGACGATCGCCGGCGGCGAGTTCAGCTCCATCGCGGGGGTCACCGACCGCAGCACCCATGTGAAGCAGATGCTGCGCCATCCGCTGATGGTGCCGCGCGCGACGATCCTCGATCCCGCCATCACCGTGCATACGCCGGAATGGCTGTTCCTCTCGACCGGCATCCGTGCTGTCGACCATTGCGTCGAGGCGATCTGCTCGCGCGAGACGCACCCTTATGCCGACGCACAATCGGTAAAGGGGCTTGCGATGCTCGCCGATGCGTTGCCGCGGGTGAAGGCCAACCCTTCAGATCTCGACGCGCGGATGGATGCGCAGATCGGCACCTGGCTGTCGATGGGCGCGCTCGCCGCCGGCGTTCCCATGGGCGCGAGCCACGGCATCGGTTACGTGCTGGGCGCGGCCTTCGACGTGCCGCATGGCTACACTTCCTGCGTCATGCTGCCGGCAGTGATGCGCTGGAACGCGCCCGATAATGCCGAGCGCCAGGCGATCGTCGCCGCCGCCATGGGCTTTCCCGGTAAAGATGCCGCCGACGTGCTGGGTGCCTTCATCCGCTCGCTGGGCATGCCGCGCAGCCTCGCCGATGTGCGCGTATCGCCCGAGCATTTCGATGGCATCGCCGAGCAGGCGATGCGCACCCCCTGGGTGCCGCGCAACCCACGCAAGATTGATACGCCAGCGCAAGTGCGCGAAATCCTGCTTCTCGCCGCATGACGCAACCTCGGAGGATCGATGTACACAGGTACGCATGCCCGTCGGCGCCCGCTGCAGTCCGCCTTCATCATGGCCGGCACGGGCGAGACCGTCACCTATCGCGAGCTCGACGCGCGCAGCAACCGCTTGGCGCATCTGTTTCGCGAGCAGGGCTTGAAGCGGCTCGACCACTATTCGATCTTCATGGAGAACAATTCGCGCTATCTCGAAGCCTGCGGCGCGGGCGAGCGGTCCGGGCTCTACTATACGTGCGTCAACTCGTTCCTCACGCCGAGCGAGCTCGCCTACATCCTGACCAACAGCCAGTCGCGTATCCTGATCACCTCGGTGGCCAAGCTCGACATCGCGCGCGAAGCGCTGAAGGAATGTCCAAAGGTCGAGCTCTGCGTCGTCGCCGATGGACCCGGTGAGAGCGACCGCATCGTCGGGCTGGAGCAGGCAACGGCAGGCCTGCCGAAGACGCCGATCGCCGATGAATGGCTGGGCACGGCTATGCTGTATTCGTCAGGCACGACGGGACGGCCGAAGGGCATCTTGCGGCCGCTGGCGGAGGAGCCGCCGCGGCACAATATGCCACTGTTCGAATTCCTCACGAAACTTTGGCACTACCGCGAGGGCATGATCTATCTGTCGCCGGCGCCGCTCTATCACTCCGCGCCGCAGGCCGCGGTCAATCTGACGATCCGCATGGGCGGCACCGTGATCATCATGGAGAGTTTTGATCCCGAGCGTTACCTCGAGCTCGTGGAGAAATGGGGCGTCACCCACACCCAGCTCGTGCCGACGATGTTCTCGCGCATGCTGAAGCTGCCGGAGGAGGTGCGCGCCCGCCACGACCTGTCCTCTCTCGAGATAGCGATCCATGCTGCCGCGCCCTGCCCGGCGCTGGTGAAGGACGACATCATCAAATGGTGGGGGCCGATCATTCATGAATATTACGGCGCGACCGAAGGGCTCGGCTTCACCGCCTGCAACACTGAAGAGTGGCTCGCCCATCGCGGCACCGTCGGCAAGGTGCTCTTTGGCGACCTGCATATTCTCGACGAGACCATGAAGGAGTGTCCGACGGGCACGGCCGGCACGGTGTGGTTCAAGACGGCCTCGGCCTTTGAATATTTCAACGATCCCGAGAAAACAAAGGAAGCGCGCTCGGCCGATGGCAGCATGAGCACGGTCGGCGACGTCGGCTATGTCGATGCGGACCGCTTCCTCTACCTCACCGACCGCGCCACCTTCATGATCATCTCGGGCGGGGTGAACATCTATCCGCAGGAATGCGAGAATTTGCTGATCACGCACCCGAAGGTCGCCGACGCCGCGGTGTTCGGCGTGCCCAACAGCGATCTCGGCGAAGAAGTGAAGGCAGTGGTGCAGCCGATGCCGGGCGTGGTGCCGGGGCCGGCGCTCGCCGAGGAGCTGATCGTGTTCTGTGCCAAATCACTGTCGCGGCAAAAGGTGCCGCGCTCGGTCGACTTCGAAAAGGAATTGCCGCGCCTGCCGACCGGAAAACTCTACAAGCGCCTGCTACGGGATCGCTATTGGGGGAACAAGACGTCCAGGATCGTGTGAGGCGTTCTTGCGCGGCATGGATGGGGAAAGTGCGCGCCACACATTCTGTGTTGTCCCGGCGAAGGCCGGGACGACGACTGAATTTGTCGGTACGCCCTACCCCAACATCTGCGTATCGCCGCAGATCGAGATCGCCTGGCCGGAGATGGTGCGACCGCGGGGGCTTGCCATCAACAGGATCTGGTCCGCGATCTGCTCCGGCGTGACGTAGTCCTTGATCGAGGTATAGGAGAACGCGATGCGCTCCATCTGGGCGTAGGAGATGCCACGCTGCTGCGCCTTCGCTTCCAGCACCCGGCGCTGGCGGTCGCCGGCGACGAGACCGGGCAGAATGGCGTTGACGCGGATCTTGTCGGGGCCGAGCTCGATCGCCAGCGACTTGGTGAGGCCGATGACGCCCCACTTCGCCGCCGCATAAGGCGTGCGCATGGCGAAGCCGACCTTTCCGGCAGCGGACGAGATGTTGACGATCGAGGCGTTCTCGCTCTCGCGGAGCAGCGGCACCGCGAGCCGCGTGCAGTTGAACTGGCCGGTAAGGCAGACCTCGACGCAGCGGTCCCAGTCCTCCGGATTCATCTCCTCGACCTTCGCGGTCGGGCCGGCGATGCCGGCGTTGTTGACGAGCACATCCAGCCCACCGAGCGCGCGGACCGCCTCGTCGAACATCGTCTTCACCGCGGCGCGATCAGCGACGTCGCATTGCGAGCGCGTAATTGCGATATCGCTGTTCGCAAGCGCGGCAAGCGCCATCTCGTCGACATCGCAGACATGCACCTTTGCGCCTTCGGCGAGGAAGCGGCGGGCGATTGCAAGCCCTATGCCGCCCGCTCCCGCGGTCACCAGTACGCGCAACCCCTTGATGTCGAGATCCATGATGGCTCCGATCGTGTCTTGATGCTAAGCGTGACGGTAGATCACAGCCGCCTCGGAGTTGCAAACCCATGGTTAGCAAGGTATCGGCCCGCAAAGTCATCATCACCTGCGCCGTCACCGGCGCGATCCACACGCCGTCGATGTCCGCTGCCCTGCCTGTGACGCCGCAGGAGATCGCGGACGCCGCGGTGGAAGCCGCCGAAGCCGGTGCAGCGATCGTGCACCTGCACGCGCGCAACCCCGAAACCGGTCAGCCGGATCAATCGCCGGAGGCCTTTGCGCCGTTCCTCAAGATCATCAAGCAGCGTTCCAACGCCGTGATCAACCTCACCACCGGCGGCTCGCCAACAATGACGGTGGACGAGCGCGTGCGGCCTGCCGCGGTCTACAAGCCGGAAGTGGCCTCGCTGAACATGGGCTCGATGAATTTCGGCTTCTTCGGCATGCTCAACCGCTTCAAGACCTTCAAGCATGATTGGGAACGCAAGCATGTCGAGAACAAGGACATCGTGTTTCGCAACACCTTCCAGGACATTGAGTTCGTGCTGAGGACGCTGTCCGAGACCGGAACCCGTTTCGAGTTCGAATGCTACGACACCGCGCATCTCTATAATCTCCAGTACTTCCTCGATCAGGGCCTGGTGAAGCCACCGCTGTTCATTCAGACCGTATTCGGCCTGCAGGGCGGCATCGGCCCGCATCCCGAGGACGTGCTGCACATGAAACGCACCGCGGAGCGACTGTTCGGCGACAAGTTCATCTGGTCGGTGCTGGGCGCCGGACGGCATCAGCTTCCGATCGCGGCGATGGCCGCCGCCATGGGCGGCAATATCCGCGTCGGCCTGGAAGACTCGCTCTGGGCCGCGCCCGGCCGCATGGCCTCTTCCAATGCCGAGCAGGTGCGCCTTGCCTGCAAGATCATCGAGGGCCTCGGCCTCGAGGTCGCCAGCTCCGACGAGGCGCGCGAGATGCTGCATTTGAAGGGTGGCGACACGTTGCAGGTGTAGTCCGCAACTCTCTGGATTTTGATTTCGCTGGGATGTTGTCGCCCGTCGTCGCCGCGACCGCGGTCCTGTATGCTCAGCAGGCATTGACAGGAGCCCCCATGCTCGCCGCGTTTCTCTTCATTGCCGGCCTTCTTGCCATCTTGATCCTGTGCGGCCGCTGCACTGCGAAATTCGCGGCGGAGAAGGGACGCTCGCGGAGCGTCTGGTTCGTCCTGGGCGCCCTGTTCTTTCCGTTGCCCTCGATCGCACTGGCGCTGCTGCCATCCCGCGCGCAGGCGCAACGCTAAAGACGATCTGGTTCCAATCGAAATGACGACATCAGCCTCTCTCACATCGTGAGAGACTGCGGCATGCGGCTTTACGTCATCCGAATTGCCAAGGCCGCCGCCAGCCTTGGCCGTTGCCTGCCCTCGCGCGCATGGCTATCGTCGTGATCAAACAGGCCGCACAAGGCCTTGAGGCTCGAGGGAGAGAAGCATGCGGAGCGTGACGGCGCTCGCCGCGATGGCGGCGCTTTCGGTGCTGACGGTCTCAACCATCGCGTTGGCCGACGAGGGCAAGCAAGGCGGCATCCTGCGGATGTACCACCGCGACAGCCCCGCAAATGCTTCGATCCACGAAGGCGCGACCTATTCGGTCAACATTCCCTTCATGCCCGTCTTCAACAATCTCGTCATCTACAAGCAGGACGAGCCGCAGAACAGCATGGACGACATCGTCCCCGAGCTCGCCGAAAGCTGGGCCTGGGTCAATGACAACAAGACGCTGACCTTCAAGCTGCGCCAGGGCGTGAAATGGCACGACGGCAAGCCGTTCACCTCGGCCGACGTCAAATGCACCTTCGACATGCTGATGGGCAAGTCGCAGCAAAAGTTCCGGCAGAACCCGCGCAAGGCCTGGTACAACGAGGTCAATGACATCTCGACGAATGGCGATCTCGAGGTCTCGTTCAACCTGAAGCGGCCGCAGCCCTCGCTGCTGGCGCTGCTCGCCTCGGGCTACACGCCGGTTTATCCCTGCCACGTCACGCCCGGCGACATGCGCACGCATCCGATCGGCACCGGTCCCTTCAAGTTCGTCGAGTTCAAGGCCAATGAATCGATCAAGCTGACCCGCAATCCCGACTACTGGAAGAAGGGCCGGCCCTATCTCGACGGCATCGAGTTCACCATCATCCCGAACCGTTCGACCGCAATCCTCGCTTTCGTCGCCGGCAAGTTCGACATGACCTTCCCGACCGAGGTGACGATCCCGCTGGTGAAGGACGTCAAGTCGCAGGCGCCGAATGCGATCTGCGAGATCGCGTCGACCAATGTCGCGACCAACATCATCGTCAACTCCAGCGCGCCGCCGTTCGACAATAGCGACATCCGCCGCGCCATGGCGCTGGCGCTCGACCGCAAGGCGTTCATCTCGATCATGTTCGAGGGCCAGGGCGACATCGGCGGCACCATGCTGCCGCCGCCGAACGGCCTGTGGGGGATGCCCAAGGAGATGCTGGAGACCATTCCCGGCTACGGCCCGGACGTGAACGCCAACCGCGAGGAGGCGAAGAAGCTGATGCAAAAGGCCGGATATGGGCCGGATAAGCATCTCGCCGTGAAGGTTTCCACGCGCAACATTCCCGTCTATCGCGACCCCGCGGTGATCCTGATCGACCAGCTCAAGAGCATCTATATCGACGGTGAGCTCGACGTCGTGGAAACCGCGAACTGGTTCCCGAAGGTCGCGCGCAAGGACTACATGATCGGACTCAACCTCACCGGCAATGCGGTGGATGATCCCGACCAGTCCTTCTACGAGAACTATTCCTGCGGCTCCGAACGCAACTACACCAACTACTGCAACAAGGAGATCGAAAAACTGTTCGACGTGCAGTCGCAGGAGACCGACGCTGGCAAGCGCAAGAAGCTGGTTTGGGAGATCGACAAGAAGCTGCAGGAGGACGTCGCCCGCCCGATCATCTTCCACAGCCGCATGGGCACCTGCTGGCAGCCCTATGTCAAGGGTGTGACGATCATGACCAACTCGTCCTATAATGGCTACCGCTACGAGGATCTGTGGCTGGACAAGTAATGCGGCGGACGGGCAGCTGAGGGGCTCGGCAGGAGGCGTTGGGATGTTTGCCTATCTGGTGCGCCGCCTCTTCCTGATGCTCGTGACCCTGTTCGGGATCTCGATCGTCATCTTCTTCCTGCTGCGCATCGTGCCGGGCAACATCGTCGATATCCTGTTTGCGGCTGCCGGTTACGTCGATCCCGCAGACAAGGCCAATCTGGAAAAGGAGCTCGGCATCGATCAGCCGCTGGTGATGCAGTATCTGCATTGGATCGGCGGCTTTCTTCGCGGCGATTTTGGTTACTCCTATGTCTCGGAGAAGCCGGCGCTCCAGGAGATACTGCCACGGATTCCCATCACCGCGCGGCTTGCCGGGCTCGCATTGCTGTTCTCCGCCTCGATCGGCATTCCCTTGGGCGTCATCAGCGCGGTGAAGCAGGGAACAAAACTCGACTATGCGTTGCGTGTCGTCAGCCTCAGCGGGCTGTCGCTACCCTCGTTCTGGCTCGGGCTTTTGATCCTCACCGCGTCGGTCGCGATGTTCGGCCAGATGCCGATCTTCAATCCCAATCCGCAGACCTGGGTGGAGGCGTTTGCGACCTATGCGGTGCCGGCTGCCGCGGTCGGCTTCCGCAGCGCCGCGCTCACCATGCGCATCACGCGCTCCTCGATGCTGGAGGTGCTGCGGCAGGACTATATCCGCACCGCACGCGCCAAGGGTGCCTCCGATGCCGCCGTGAATTATCAGCATGCGCTGAAGAACGCGATGTTGCCCGTGATCACCGTGATCGGCATCGAAGCGGCCTTCCTGATCGGCGGCCTCATCGTGACCGAGACCGTGTTCAACATTCCCGGCGTCGCGCGCTTCCTGGTCGAGGCGATCCGCTGGCGGGATTATCCCATCGTGCAGAACCTCGTGATGTTCATCGCCGTCGTCGTGGTGTTCGCGAACTTCACCGTCGACATGCTGTACGCCGTGTTCGACCCGCGCATCCGGTATACGGACTAGGAGAATTGCTTGGCCGCGATCGACTATGATCTCGAACTGAAGCGCGCCGGTGCGGGCGCGACAGGCGGTTGGCGGCGCGTGCTGTTCCTGGCGCAGCGGCATGTGCTGGGCGCGGCCGGGCTGATCATCATGACGCTGTTCGTGTTCACGGCGATCTTCGCCAATTTCCTCGCCCGCTTCGATCCCCTCACCGTCGATGCCGCGCATGCGCTGGCACGCCCGAGCGCGCTGCACTGGATGGGCACGGATTCTTTCGGCCGCGACGTCTTCAGCCGCATCATCCACGGTGCGCGGATATCGCTCGCGGTTGGCATCGGCTCGACCGCGCTTGGCGCCTCCATCGGCGTGATCGTCGGCCTCACCTCGGGCTATCTCTCCGGCTGGGTCGATCTCGTGTTTCAGCGTGTCTCCGACATCCTTCAGGCGCTGCCGCTCCTGGTGCTGGCGCTGGTGATGACGGCCGCGCTTGGGCCGTCGCTGCCCAACGTCATCATCGCGATCGCCATTCCGCTGATCCCGACGGTGGCACGCGTGATCCGCGCCAACACGCTGGCCCTGCGCGAGCAGCCGTTCGTGGAAGCCGCCAAATCGATCGGCATGAGCGAGATGCGGATCGCGCTCCGCCACGTGCTGCCGAACACGTTGGCGCCGCTGATCGTGCTCGCCACGGCGCAGCTCGGCTCGACCATCCTCACCGAGGCCTCGCTCTCCTTCCTCGGCCTCGGCATTCCCGAGCCCTACCCGTCCTGGGGCCGCATGCTGTCGGAATCGGCTGCCGAATATGTCCGCACCGCACCGTGGCTGGTGATCTTCCCGGGGATCGCGATCAGCCTCGCCGTGTTCGGCACCAATCTGTTCGGTGACGCGCTGCGCGACATCCTGGATCCGAGGCAGCGGGGCTGATGAGCGACACCTCCGATCTCGTGCTCGATGTGAGGAACCTGAAAACGGTGTTCTTCACCAATTCCGGACTCTTCAAGGCCGTCGACGACGTCTCATTCCAGGTGCGGCGCGGCGAGACGCTGGCGATCGTCGGCGAATCCGGCTGCGGCAAGAGCGTCACCGCGCTCTCCTTGATGCGGCTCGTGCCCAACCCGCCCGGCCGCATCGTCGGCGGCTCAGTGACGCTCGAGGGCACTGACCTGCTCGCACTGGATGATGCGAAGATGCGCGCCATTCGCGGCAACCGCATTTCCATGATCTTCCAGGAGCCGATGACTTCGCTCAATCCGGTGATGCGGATCGGCGACCAGATCACGGAGGCCGTGCGGCTGCATCGCAGCATCTCGACCAGAGAGGCCCAAGACATCGCGGTCGAGATGCTGCGGCTGGTGCGCATTCCCGAGCCGGCCCGGCGCGCGAAGGAATATCCGCATCAGCTTTCCGGCGGCATGCGCCAGCGCGCGATGATCGCGATGGCGCTGGCCTGCCGGCCGGCGCTGTTGATCGCGGACGAGCCGACCACCGCGCTCGACGTCACGATCCAGGCGCAGATCCTCGCGCTGATCCTCGACCTTCAGAAGGAGCTCGGCACCGGCCTCGTGCTGATCACGCATGACCTCGGCGTCGTGGCGCAGACCGCGCAGCGCGTGATCGTAATGTATGCGGGGAAGAAGGTCGAGGAAGCGACGGTGGAAGCATTGTTCGCTGCACCAAAACATCCCTATACGCGCGGGTTGATGGCTTCGATCCCGGCGGTCCCGGCATCCGGCGTCGCGGCGCAGGCGCGGCTGAACGAGATTCCCGGGACCGTGCCGTCGCTGGTGCGGCTGCCGAAAGGCTGCGCCTTCGCGCCGCGTTGCAAGCTCGCCATCAAGCGCTGCGAGGCCGAATATCCGCCGCTTCAGGATTGGGGTGGCGGCCATCTCGCCGCCTGCTGGCGTGCGGCCGAGGTCGCGGAGGAGGTGGCATGAGCGAGACGTTGCTCGAGGTCACCGACCTCTTCAAGCACTATCCGGTGCGCGCCGGCGTGCTGCGCAAGCGGGTCGGCACCGTGCATGCAGTCGATGGCGTCAGCTTCTCGCTTCATACGGGCGAAACGCTCGGCCTCGTCGGCGAATCCGGCTGCGGCAAGTCGACAGTGGCGCGCAGCGTGCTGCGGCTGGTCGAGCCGACCTCGGGCCAGATTCGCCTCGACGGTGAGGATATCACGCATCTCTCCAAGACCGAGCTGCGGCCGCATCGCCGTTCGATGCAGATCGTGTTCCAGGACCCCTTTGCCTCGCTCAACCCGCGCATGACAGCGGGCGACATCGTCGGCGAGCCTCTCGCAGTGCATGGCCTCGCAAGCGGGAAAGCGCTGGAGACGCGCGTCGCAAAACTGTTCGAGCAGGTGGGCCTGCGGCCCGACCAGATGCGCAATTTCCCGCATCAATTCTCCGGCGGCCAGCGCCAGCGCATCTGCATTGCCCGCGCGCTCGCGCTTCAGCCACGGCTAATCGTCTGCGACGAGCCCGTCTCCGCGCTCGACGTCTCGATCCAGGCGCAGGTCATCAACCTCCTGATCGACCTGCAGCGCCAGCACGGCTTCTCCTATCTGTTCATCGCGCATGATCTGGCGGTGGTCGCTCACATCAGCCACCGTGTCGCCGTGATGTATCTCGGTCGCATCGTCGAGATCGCGGACAAGGATGAGCTGTTCAGAAATCCGCGCCATCCCTATACGCAGGCGCTGCTCGCCTCGGTCCCGATCGCCAATCCGCACGCGAAGCGGCTCACGCCGCTGGTCGACGGCGACGTGCCGAGCCCGGTCAATCCGCCATCGGGATGCGCCTTCCACACGCGCTGCCGCTTTGCGATGGCGCGATGCAACACGGAGCGACCGTCGCTGGTGGAGGCCAGCGAGGGGCACCAGGTGGCGTGCTTGCTCAATGAGGGAACGGGGCGAGGGCAATAGAATTGTAGGGTGGGTTAGCGAAGCGTAACCCACCTCTTTTGTTTCTACGTCGAGAGAAGTGGTGGGTTACGCCTCCGGCTAACCCACCCTACGATTGCGGTGTTTGCGGCTCGATCTCCACCACGACCTTCCCCGTCTTCACTTGCTCACCCTCGGCGATATCGATCGCCACGACCACGCCATCGATGCCGGCCTTGTGGACGTGCTCCATCTTCATCGCCTCCAGTATCATCACCGGCTGGCCGGCGAGGACGCGGTCGCCTGGCTTGACCAGCACTGCGACGACGCGGCCGTTCATGGCGGCGCGGACCTTGCCGTCGCCGCCATTCGCTGCGGCGGCTTTCGGCGCGGCGTGGGTAAGATCGGCGACCACGAGCGGGAAGCCGCGGTGCTGGAGCCAAAGCCGACCGCCATCGCGCAGGAATTTTGCGGTGTCCATGAGGCCGGCGTGATGGAAACGAATCGTCTCTGAATCTAGCTCATCGACCTCGAACCGATGCATTTGTCCATCAGTGGAGACCACGTAGCTGCCATCACGCTCGCGCGTGACTTCGAGCTCATGCGTGTGCCCCTCGATCTCGATCTTCACCGGCAGCGGAAACGTCGTCGCCAAGCTCCGCCCGCCGCGCCACGACGGGGCGTGCGGGTTGGTGACGTAAAGCAACAGGCCTGCGAGCGCAGCGCCGAACGCTCCGTCCTTGCGCGGCACCAGAAGCTCATCGCGATGCGCGCCGATGAACGCCGTCGTCGTCTCGCCCTTGGCAAAGCCGGAATGCCGCAGGCACGACATCAGGAACGCCTGGTTGGTGGCGACGCCGAAGGCGGTGAGCTGTTCCAGCCCGCAGATCAGGCGACCTCGCGCTTCCTCGCGCGTCGCGCCATGGCTAATGACCTTGGCGATCATGGAATCGTAGAACGGCGGAATCTCCGTTCCCGATTGCAGCGCGTGCTCGACGCGGATGCCGTCCGGCACCTGCCAGCGCGCGATGCGGCCGGACTGCGGCATGAAATCGTGTGCGGCGTCCTCCGAGCACAGCCGCACTTCGATGGCGTGGCCGGAGAACCTGATGTCCTGCTGCTTGACCGGCAGCGGCTCACCGCGGGCGACGCGCAGTTGCAGCTCGACGAGGTCCAGGCCGGTGATCGCCTCGGTCACGGGATGCTCAACCTGCAGGCGCGTGTTCATCTCCATGAAGTAGAACTCGCCGCTTTCGTCGAGCAGGAATTCCAGCGTGCCGGCGCCCTCATAACGCAGCGCCCTCACGGCTGCGACCGCGACCTCGCCCATTCTCGCACGCAACTCCGGCGTCACTGCCGGCGACGGCGCCTCCTCGATCAGCTTCTGGTGCCGTCGCTGCACGGAGCAATCGCGCTCGCCGAGATGAATGGCGTTGCCATAGGAGTCGCCGAATACCTGAATCTCGATGTGCCGCGGGTCCTGGATCGCGCGTTCGAGGATAACCGTGGGATCGCCGAACGCGGCCTTCGCTTCGGAGCGCGCGCTGCACAGCGCGTCGGGGAAGGCCGCGGCATCAGCCACCAGCCGCATGCCGCGACCGCCGCCGCCGGCGACCGCCTTGATCATCACGGGGAAGCCGATCTTCCCGGCTTCCGCGAGCATCACCTCGTCACTCTGGTCGGCGCCCTGATAGCCCGGCACGATAGGCACGCCGGCCTTCTTCATGATCTCCTTGGCGCCGGCCTTGTTACCCATCGCCTCGATTGCCTGGGTCGACGGGCCGATGAAGACGAGGCCGGCATCCTTGCAAGCCTTCGCAAACGCCTCGTTCTCGGCGAGGAAGCCATAGCCGGGGTGCACGGCATCCGCCCCGCTCGCTTTCGCAGCGGCAATGATGGCTGATATGTTGAGATAGGATTGCGCCGGCAAGGCTTCGCCGATCCGTACGGCCTGGTCAGCCTGCCGCACATGCAAGGCATCGCGATCCGCATCCGAATAGACCGCGACGACGCCAAGGCCGAGACGGCGCGCGCTGCGCATCACCCGCAGCGCGATCTCGCCGCGATTGGCGACCAACACCTTGAAGAACGGCCGGTGCTGCACTGATCCGTTCCTCATGGGCGGGCCACCGAGAATTGCATGCGCTGGGGCGTCCGAGCGTCGCCCTCGCGGCAGATCGCGAGCACTTCGGAGAGGACCGCGCGAGTGTCGCGCGGATCGATCACGCCATCATCGAGCACGCGGGCGCTGGTCGAAAACACATCCATCTGGCCGTCGAATACGCCGATGATCTCTGCCTTCATGGCCTCGAGCTTGTCCCTCTCGATCGGCTTGCCGCGGCGCGCGGCAGCAGCTTCCGTCACGATCGCCATGGTCTCGGCCGCCTGCTCGCCGCCCATCACGGCGGTCTTGGCATTGGGCCAGGAGAAACAGAAGCGCGGATGGAAGCCGCGGCCGCACATGCCGTAATTGCCGGCACCGAAGGAAGCGCCGCAATAGATGGTGATCTGCGGCACCGTCGCCGACGTCACCGCCTGGATCATTTTCGAGCCGTGCTTGATCATGCCGGCCTCTTCATAGGATTTTCCGACCATGTAGCCGGTGGTGTTGTTCAGATACAGCAACGGCGTGCGGGTCTGGCAGCAAGCCTGGATGAAGTGCGTCGCCTTGTTGGCTCCGGCCGGATCGAGCGGACCGTTGTTGGTGATGATGCCGATCGCCTGACCTTCGATGCGGGCATGGCCACAAATGGTGGCGGGGCCATAATTCGGCGCCATCTCGGTGAAGTCGGAATCGTCGACGATGCGCGCGATGACCTGCTTCATGTCGACGGGGCGCTTGTGATCCATCGGCATGATGCCAAGCAGCTCGTCCTGATCGTAGCGTGGCGGCTTGTAGTGCGCGCTCGCCCGGCCCGGCCGCTCCCATTCCAGCGCTGCCATGATTTCACGCGCGATGCGCAGGGCATCGCGGTCGTCCTCGGCGAGGTAGTCGCCGAGACCGGAGATCTGCGTATGCATCTCGGCGCCGCCGAGCTCCTCTTCGGTCGCGAACTCGCCGGTTGCGGCCTTGAGCAGCGGCGGTCCCGCGAGGAAGGCGCGGGTGCGGCCACGCACCATGACGATGTAGTCGGACAGACCCGTCTGATAGGCACCACCCGCGGTCGACGAACCATGCGTCACGGTGACAACGGGGAGGCCCGCCGCAGAGAGCCGCGCGAGGTTGCGAAAGATGTTGCCGCCGCGAACAAAGTCTTCGACGCGGTAGCGCAGGAGATTGGCGCCGGCGCTTTCGACGAGCTGCACATAGGGCAGCCTGTTCTCCAGCGCGAGCTCCTGCACGCGCAGCGTCTTGTCGAGGCCATAGGGTTGCAGCGCGCCGGCATCGATGCCGGCGTCGCTGGCGCTGACCATGCAGCGGATGCCGGAGACGAAGCCGATGCCTGCGATGACGCCGCCGCCGGGCACGCTCGTGTTGGCATCGCTCACGTCGAACATGTAGCCGGCCAGCGTGGAGAGCTCGATGAACGGCGCGCCGGGGTCGAGAACCAGCGCGACACGCTCGCGCGGCAGCAGCTGGCCGCGCTTGTGGAAGCGATCCTTTGCGGCGGCGGACGCCCCGCGCGTGCGCTCTTCCAGCGCACGCATCCGGTCGATTAGCGCCAGCATGCCGTCACGGTTGGCGTGGTAGGCGGCGTTGCCGGCGGAAATGGTGTTTTCGATGATGGACATAGCTCTATCCTACCCGTCATTGCGAGGAGCGAAGCGACGAAGCAATCCAGGCTGTTTCCGCGGATACATTGTGGATTGCTTCGCTTCGCTCGCAATGACGGTGGGGGTAATACCTACCGGTTCGTCCCAAAAATCTTCCGCGCCTCGGCCGGACTCGCGATCTCGCGGCCGGCGCGACGTGCACAAGCGGCCACCGCTTCGATCAATTGACCGTTCGACGTCACCTTCTTGCCGTCAGCGAGATAGAAGGTGTCTTCGAGGCCGGTCCTCAGGTGCCCGCCGAGATCGGCGCAGCGCTGATGCAGGGGCCAGATTTCTTCGCGGCCGATCGCCGTGACCTGCCAATGCGCCTCGGGACGCTTCAGCTTGAGCAGGATCGGCAGCAGCTCGGGATCAGCGGGCATGCCGGAGGCAACGCCCATGACGAAATTGTATTCGAGCGGCCCCTCGTACATGCCGACTTGGGTGTACATGCCGACGCAGCGGACGATGCCGACGTCGAAGCATTCGAACTCGGGGATGGTGCCGACCGCGTTCATGACGTCGAGATAGTCCTTCACCTTCTCGACTGCGTTGTCGAACATCATCGGCGGCCAGGCCCAGGTGTGATCGGCCTTCACCTTCAGATAGTTCAGCGAGCCGGCGTTGCAGGCGGCGATCTCCGGCTTCGTCTCGCGAATGCAATCGAGTGCGCCGCTGTAGTTCGGCCCCGACACGCCCGAGGTGTGATTGATGATCACGCCGGGGCAGGCTTCGCGGATCGCCTGCTGGATCTCCTTGCTGACGCCGACCTCCCAGGACGGCAAGTGCCCCTTGTTCGGCGCTTGCTGGCGCAGATGGATGTGCATGATGCTGGCGCCGGCGTCGAACGCAGCCCGGGCCTCGCGCGCCATCTCTTCGGGCGTCACCGGCACGTTGTGCTGCCGGGGGTCGGTGAGCACGCCGTTGAGCGCACATGTGATGACGGCCTTGTCGCTCATGCGTTGGGGTTCTCGCAGGTTGAGAATGCAACGCTGCGATCATGTGACGCGAAAGCTGCGGCTTCTTGCGCGGAGAAGCTAGGGATGGCTGCCGTAGCAGTAGCTGCGTAGGGTGGGTTAGCGAAGCGTAACCCACAGGCGCGTCCCGCGGATGCAGAAGTGGTGGGTTACGCCTTCGGCTAACCCACCCGAAGCGAGTCTAGCTTGCTTCCGCAAGCTTCGCCGTCTCGCCGCTGCGATAGATCGCAAGATCGCGCGAACCGACGAAGATGGCGCGCGGCTTCAGGCCATAGAAGCGGCGAATCGAATGGCTGAAATGAGTACTGTCGGGATACCCGATGTCCTGCGCGAGATGGGCGAGGTTGAGGTCCTGGTTGGCGAAATGAAGGAGATGCCGCGCGCGTTTCCAGGCGCGGAAGGAGCGGAAGGAAATGCCGGTCTCTTCCTTGAACAGATGCAGGAAGCGCGAAGCCGAGAGGCTGGCTTCCGCCGCACAGGTGTCCGCCGTCACCGGTTCGCCGGAGAAGCGCTCGATGCGCGCGATCGCCCGGATCACGCGCGGATCGAGCACACGGCGCGACAATGCCTCGCCAAAGCACATCTCGTCGAATTCGGCGGTGGTGACATCGCCATAGCGGCGCTGGCGCAGGAACGCATAAGCCGCGAGGATCTTTCGCGCGTAGGCTGCCTTGTCCGGTCCGGTCAGGCGCTCGGCCAGTGCCTCAATCACGCCGTCCGGCATGCTCTCGGGCTCGAGCGTCACGCTGATGACCGTGCGATAGTCGCTCGCGATGGTGTGCCGCTGGTTCGGCAGGGTCACGACGAGGATGTCGGTGGTGTGGACGTCGTCGATGGTCAGATGCAGGCTGCCCTTGATCGCGACATAGACGTGGCAGCAACCGGCGGTCCGCCGGCGCGGCCGGCCGAGTAACCCCGCATAGAACACGCGCTCCGGCGTGATCAGCATCAAATGGTCGGATTCGCGACCCTTATCTTCCATCGGCGGTCCTCCTCGCACAGCTCTTTTGGCCGCTGCGGACGTGGCCACCTTAGCGGAATTTTGCATGGTGTCACGACGGGATAGCGCTGTCACAAATAGTCGTCATTCCGGGGCGATGCGAAGCATCGAACCCGGAATCTCGAGATTCCGGGCTCGCCCTTCGGGCGCCCCGGAATGACGGTTCCCTCACGCCCTCAGCCTTGGCGCGACGTTCTGCTCGATTCCCGCCTTACGCTCCGCCGCTACTGCTCGCTTGAAACCCTCGCGCTGTTGCAGGCGCGCCCAGTAGGCTGCGACATTTGGACCGAAATCGCGCGAAAGCCCGATGCTTTCTGCAAGCCGCAGGGCGTAGCCAATCACGATATCGGCGGCGGTGAAGCGGCCGGCGCACAAGGCCTCGGCATTTGCGGTCGCTGCCTCCACCGCGCGCAGGCGACCCAGGAACCATTTTGCATAGTCGCCGGCGACCTGGGGATTGCGCCGCTCTTCCGGCTCGAGCTGGGCGTAGCGAAGTACCAGCGTCTGCGGGAAGGTTAGTGTCGCATCGCTGAAATACATCCAGTTCAGGAACGCGCCGAAATCGGGATCATTGGCATCGACCATCAGCGGAGTTGGCCCGTATCTGGTGCCGAGGTAGTGGCAGATACCGGAAGACTCCGTCATCCGTGTCTCGCCGTCGATCAAAAAAGGGATCGTGCCCAGTGGATTGATCGCCAAGTACTCCTTGGCGAAGACGCGCGGCGGGAACGGCAGCATCTTCAGCTCATACGGCAGACCCATTTCCTCCAGCATCCAGAGCGGGCGGAAGGAGCGCGCGGCGTCGCAGTGATAGAGCGTGATCATCGGGCGGTTCCCCTAGAGCATGATCCGGACCCGAAGGGCCGCGGCAGCGCAAAGTGTGCAGTGGTTTTCCGAAAAGATCATGCTCAGACTCTGATGCTATCGGGCAGCGTTCCCATCATCTTGCACAAGACCATCAGCATCACTTCATCGGCACCGCCGCCGATCGAGGTCAGGCGGCTATCGCGATAGGCGCGGCTGACCGGCGTCTCGTTGGTAAAGCCCATGCCGCCCCAATATTGCAGGCAGGCATCGGTGAGCTCGCGGCCGAGACGGCCGGCCTTGAGCTTGGCCATCGTCGCGAGCTTCGTCACGTCCTCACCCGCCACCAACGCCTCGCCGGCACGATAAACCAGCGCACGCAACAGCTCGACCTCGGTCTGCATCTCCGCAAGCTTGTAGTGCACGACCTGGTTGTCAAGAATGCTCCGGCCGAAGGCCTTGCGGTTGCGGGTATATTCGATGGTCTGGTCGATAATGTATTCGTGCGCCCTCAGGCAGGCGGCCGCACCCCACAGCCGCTCCTCCTGGAACTGGATCATCTGATAGGTAAAGCCCTTGCCCTCGTCGCCGATCCGGTTGCGCTTGGGCACGCGGACATTGTCGAAGAAGATCTGCGCGGTGTCGGAGGAGCGCATGCCCATCTTGTCGAGCTTGCGTGCCACCGTGACGCCCTTGCTCTTCATGGGGACGCAGATCAGCGACTTGTTGCGGTGAACGGGCCCATCGCCGGTGTTGGCGAGCAGGCAGATCCAGTCGGCCTGCGTGCCGTTGGTGATCCACATCTTGCCGCCATTGATGACGTAGTCGTCGCCGTCGGAACGCGCATTGGTCTTGATCGAGGCGACGTCGGAGCCCGCGCCGGGCTCGGAGACGCCGATGCAGGCGACGAAATCGCCTGCGATCGAGGGCGCCAGGAACTCACGCCGCACCTCGTCGGAGCCGAAGCGGGCCAACGCAGGCGTCGCCATATCGGTCTGCACGCCGATCGCCATCGGCACCCCGCCGCAGGTGATGGACCCCAACTCCTCCGCCATCATCAGTGCATACGAGTAGTCGAGCCCCGAGCCGCCGAACTCGACCGGCTTGTTCAGCCCGAGGAAGCCAAGGCTGCCCATCTTCTTGAACAGCTCGTGCGCTGGGAAGACGTCCGCCTTCTCCCAGTCATCGACATGGGGGTTGATCTCGCCTGCGATGAATTTCTGCAGGGAGCGGCGGATGTCGTCGTGGTCGACAGTGAACAGCATTTCTTTCCCTTCGTCATTCCAGGGCGCGCGAAGCGCGAACCCGGAATCCAGAGATGAGTCCTACATATCGAGATTCCGGATTGGACGCTTCGCGTCGCCCCGGAATGACGGTGAAGATCACAACCCCATCTGCCGGCTAGCCAGATCCTTCATGATCTCCTCGGTACCACCGCCGATGGCGTTGACCTTGACCTCGCGGTAGATGCGCTCGGCCTTGATGCCGCGCATGAAGCCGGCGCCGCCAAAGATCTGCACAGCTTCCGAGGCGCAGAACGCCATCGTCTGCGTCGCCTGGTTCTTCATCATGCAGATTTCAGCGACCGGGCTCTCGCCCTGCTCGAGCCGCCAGGCCAGCATTTCCAGCATAGCCTGGCTGGCAGCAACCTTCTGCGCCATGTCGACGATCTTGTGACGGATCACCTGGTGCTGGGCCAGCGGCTTGCCGAAGGTCTTGCGCTCTTTGGCATACGCGACCGCCTCGTCGAGGCAGACGCGGGCAAAGGCCGTGCAGCCGGCCGCCATGCCCATGCGTTCGCTGTTGAAGTTTTGCATGATGATCTTGAAGCCCTGCCCTTCTTCGCCGATCAGGTTCTCGGCCGGCACGCGGCAGTCGTCGAAATGCAGCGTCGCGGTATCGGAGGCCCACCAGCCCATCTTCTTCAGCTTGGTGCGCGACAGGCCGGGCGTATCGCCATCAATCAGAAGCAGGCTGACGCCGCCGGCGCCCTCGCCGCCCGTGCGCACGGCAACGGTCAGATAGTCGGCGCGCATGCCCGAGGTGATGAACGTCTTCTCGCCGCTCACGACGTAATGATCGCCATCGCGCTGTGCCCTGGTGCGCAGGTTCGCAACGTCGGAGCCGCCGCTGGGCTCGGTGATCGCGAGCGCGGAGATCTTTTCGCCGGCGAGGATCTGCGGCAGCACCCTCGCCTTGATCTCGGCGCGGCCTGCGCGCGCGATCGGCGGTGAGCCGATGGTATGGCTCATCAGCGACGCACTGATACCGCCAGCACCGGCGCGCGCCAGCTCCTGGCTGGCCACGATCTTCATGAACTGATCGGCGGGGCTGCCGCCAAATTGTTCGGGGAACCCGAGCCCCAAAAGGCCGATCTCCGCAGCCTTGCGATACAACGCGCGCGGGAATTCGCCGGCCTCGTCCCATTCCTGGGCGTGAGGCTCGATCTCCTTTTCGACGAAGCGGCGCATCACGGCGCGGAAAGCGTCGTGCTCGGCGGTATAGAACGGGCTCGTCATCGCGTGGTCGCTTTCGCTGGCGGCGATTCTTGTTGCCACCATGGCCGGAACACCACCCGCCCACTTGCGTCGAGTGGCTGGCCGGGAGCATCCGACTTCCGTCGGGCCATGCTCCAGCAACTCAACGCAAGACAGTTTAGCCCCTCGCGGAGCAACTCCGAACCAAAAAAGAAACTTGCAAAAAACTCAGGCCAGCCCCTCGGGGCCGGCCTGGCATGTTGCAAGGCAATGAGAGGCAGACGGCGCAAGACCGCAAATGGAGGGACACTTGACCGTTCGCCATTACGACTGGATCGCTCATCACAGCCGCCGCGCGCCTGACAAGATCGCGGTCGTCGACCTGGCGAGCCGGCGTCGCTTCAGCTACGAACAATTCGACGCGCGGATCTCGCGCCTCGCCACGCATCTGCGCGACGGCCTGAACGTCACGCGCGGTGATCGCGTCACCGTGCTGGCTCAAAATACGACCGATACGCTCGAGGTGCAGTTCGCCTGCTTCCGGCTCGGCGCGGTCTTCGTGCCGCTGAATACACGCCTCACCGTTCCGGAATTGCAGTTCATCGTCACCGATTGCGCGCCGAAAGTGATGGTCCATGACGGCGATCTCGGCGAGACCGCGCTTGCGGTGACGAAGCTTTGCGGCGTTGGCACGACGCTGCTGCTTGGCCCTGGGGGCTCGTACGAAGCGGGCATCGCGGCGTCAAAGCCGCTCGACAGGATCGAGCAAGTGACGCTCGATGACATCTCGACCATCATGTACACCTCGGGCACCACGGGCCATCCCAAGGGTGCGACGATCACCCATGGCATGACGTTCTGGAATTGCGTCAACCTCGGCGGCCCCGCCGGCATCGGGCCGTCCACGGTGCTGCTCACCGTGCTGCCGCTGTTCCACACTGGCGGGCTCAATTGCTACACCAACCCTGCGCTGCATGCCGGCGGCACCGTGCTGATCATGCGCGCCTTCGATCCCGGCCTTGCGCTGCAACTGATCGGCGATCCCGCGCAGGGCATCAACGTGTTCTTCGGCGTGCCCGCGATCTACCAGTTCATGGCGCAGCATCCAGCCTTTACGACCACCGATCTGGGCCGGCTGGCGACCTGCGGCGTCGGCGGCGCGCCAATGCCGGTGCCGCTGCTGAAGGTCTGGGAGGCGCGCGGTGTCGCGCTTCAGCAGGGCTACGGCATGACCGAGACCTCGCCGGCGGTGCTGGTGCTTGACCGCGAGGATGCGGCGCGGAAAGCAGGCTCCGCCGGCAAGCCGGTGCTGCATACGGAGGTGCGGATCGTGCGGCCGGACGGCAGTGATGCCACTGTCGGCGAGCTTGGTGAGCTCTGGGTGAAAGGACCGAACATCACGCCCGGCTACTGGAACCGGCCGGAAGCCAACAGATCCTCCTTCACTGACGGCTGGCTGCACACGGGCGATGCCAGCCGCGTCGACGAGGAGGGCTTTTACTACATCGTCGACCGCTGGAAGGACATGTACATTTCCGGCGGCGAGAACGTCTATCCGGCCGAGGTCGAGAACGCCCTGCATCAGATCGCGGCCATCGCGGAAGCCGCCGTGATCGGCATTCCCGATGCACAATGGGGCGAGGTCGGCCTTGCCATCGTCGCGGTCAAGCCCGGACTAGCCTTGAGCGAAGCGGACATCTTCGCGCACTGCGCCGCCAATCTCGCGCGCTTCAAATGCCCGCGCCAGGTCCGCTTCGTCGACGCGCTCCCGCGCAACGCCACCGGCAAGATCCACAAGCCGACGCTGCGCAAGGAATTTTCGGCGGCTTCGGAAGCCGACAAAGCCACGCCCGCGACCGCCTGAGCCTCAGGCCTCGCGCGGCTGAACGTCATTAGTCACTTCGATTGCCACCACCGGCAAGCCGAGGCGGCGCGGATCGCCCGCGGCCGCAAAACGCGGGCAGGTCCACGCCAGCGTGGACTCGCCCGACGATGGCAGCTGAAGGCGCAGCTCGAAGCCGTCCTCCTGGATCGCGATCGATCGGTCGGCGATACGCGCGCCGTCGAGATAGAAGCGAAGCCCGATTCGGTCGAGCGGTCCGCGGACGTTGAGGCATTGAACACGGACGACATTGCGGCCGGGTCGTGCGCTGATCCGGACCGCGGCTTCGGGCTCACTCCAGCGGAAGGCGCGGCCCTGCCAGATCTCCGCCGCATTGAAGCCGGCCTGCGCAAGCACGGGATCGCCCAACCGCTGCAAGGGAGCGCCTTTGGCGTTGCGAACGCGGTGGATGCTTTCGAGACGCTGAAAATCGATCAGGGCCGCGATGTAACGCTTCATCCATCGCGCTACGCTCTCGCGCGAGCCGACACGCGTCAGAACGGTCAGGACGCAGCGGTCATAGGCAGCCGCGAACCGCGCCGCACTGCGCGAGTGGAGGTCGCCAAACAGCGCAGGTCCGATCCAGCGCCGGAATCCGCGCCATGTCTCGTGAGTTGGCTTCGACCAAGAACGGCCATCAAGCACCAGCGCGCCAAACGCTCTCCGCGCAAGCGCGGGATCGAAATTGTCCTGGCGGCTCCATTCGACGGGAATTTCCAGAAGCTCGCTGCCGGGTTCACGCCGTCCTTCGCTCAGGTAGCGAATCTCACCTTCCACGAAATCGCGCGTGAACATCTCGAGCTCATCGAGCCTGCCGATGTAATAGTGATGTACGCGGGCTTCTTCCAAATAGCCAATCGCGTGGCCGCGCGTATGATAGCTGGCAGCGAGGAGCCATTCGGCGAAATGGCCGAACTCGCTGCGCAAGCCTCCGCACTCCTCGTATGCATCACGTCGCGTCACAAAGCATTGGTCGAGCACCTTGAGCCAAGGATGCAACTTCATACCGAACTCGATGTCGGCCTGATACATCGCAGCTTCCGCTTCCGACAGAGAATTGTGGCAAATCGGAATCGATTTGCAGGAGAAGCCCGACCAGCCGGGTTGATCCTCGATAGTTCGGATGCAGAGTTCGAGGACGTCGGGCTCGGGCCAGCAATGCGATTCCGTGAAGAAGAGGAAGCGACCTCGGGCTTTCGTGGCGCCGAGCGCGCTCAGCTCGATATCATGATCGGATTCGGCATATTCGAGATGAGCCTGATCTCCAACGATACTCTTGAGCTCGGCACGGAGCAGCCGGTCGGGCGGTACGACAAAGATGATCTCGTACAAGGATCTATCGACGCTCTGCGCGTTCCAACCGGACCAGGATCGCTGCCACTGCCCGCGGTGATCATCGAGTGGAATGATGACGGAGAACAGCGGACGCTCGGCGTCGGGCTCGGCTTGCGAACTGGGCATGAATGACACGGGCAAATGAATTCAACAAAAAGCGACGCCGGAACGAAAGAGCCGCTAGACCGGAAGGAAAAGCGCGAACGATTCGTCCACCGTGCGGCGCAGATGGTCACGGTACAGCGCGTAATTGACGTTGTCGGGAGAAATCCGCCCCAAGGTCGGCGTCTTGACGTTTCGCGCCGGCACGAGGGCAATGGGTGCCGCGATCGGCGTCAGCTGGGAGCCCGGTCCGGCGCGCAACGTCGAGATGATGCCATACATCTCGCCGGCCACTGTCGGCCGCGACACCGTGATCACGCGATGCTGCCCGTGCCGGTTGATGACGAGATAGATGAAGCCGGACTGATGGGGAACGGCGACCTCGCCGGTATGCTCATAGGCAGCGTCCGTGCGCTCACCCTCGCGGAAGACCAGCGACGATACCTTCGGCTCCCAGGCGATCTCGGTGCGGTAGGCAAAGAGCGCATCCTTGTCGCCAAATGACGGCCGCAGCGTGATGTAGACGTCCTCGAGCCAGGTCACCGCGCGGTGCGAATAGGAGCCGAGACTGTCGGGCGCGACATCGTTGCCTGCGGCAGGCGCCGGCGGCGCGGCGTGATTTTTCCGCAAGGCGACCCCCAGGGCCTGCTCCAGCCGCACCGTGGTCGCCAGCGTGAACGGGCGCCGGCCGCCCAGCACCTTCTCCAGCGTCGACAGGCTGAGCTTGGCCTGCTCGGCCAGCGCCTGCCGGGAGATGCGCCGTTTGGCAAGCTCCTCGCGGATTTTCTCCGCGACCTCGCGGCTTTGCTCATCGGTAAGCTGCTTGTCCGGCGTATGCATCGTTATTCCTGCTCCAGACGGACATTCTAGCAGGCCGGACAAATCAGCACAAAACCGTACGGGGCCGTCTCCGCGGCGGCCGGCCCAGGTGGCCGGCGGCCGAACATTGCCGATCATTCTGCTCGCGAAATCAAGCCTCCGCGGCCGAAATAGAGGCCAGCCAAACGTGCTTCGGGAGCAGGTGAAATGAGCATTTATGACGAGACCGACAATGACGAGCACCCCATGCTGCGAAAGCTGATCAATCTGGGGCTGTTTCTGCTGGCGCAGGGCGTTGCCGTGATCCTGATCGCCTTCGTGGCCCTGCTCGTGAGCTTCGTGCCGAGCTGGTCGGCCACGTCAGAGCAGGCAAGCCTGCTGCAACCCGGCGAGGCCCGTTCGGGGACGCTGTTTCTGAAGGACGACGGTGCCACCACAGAGGCCATCCGTCTCGGCATCGACGTCGACATCACCGTCTCCGGCCCGACGCTGCGGGCCCGTGTCACGCAAGTGTTCAGGAATCCCTCCAAGGACTGGGTCGAGGCGACCTACGTCTATCCGATGGCCAACAACGGTGCCGTCGACACGCTGAAGATGGTGGTCGGCGACCGCGTCATCGTCGGCGACATCAAGGAGCGGCAACAGGCGCGCGTGATCTACGAGCAGGCGCGCCGCGACGGCCAGAAGGCCGCGCTCACCGAACAGGAACGGCCGAACATCTTTACCAACTCGGTTGCCAATATCGGCCCGGGCGAAACCGTGCTGGTGCAGATCGAATATCAGGAACCGGTGCACCAGTCCGGCAACGAATATTCGCTGCGCGTGCCGCTCGTGGTCGGGCCACGCTACAATCCGGCGCCGATCGTACAGAGCGTCGATTTCCAGTCCGATGGCTCCGGCTGGGGCGCGAGCAAGACCGACCCGGTTCCGGATCGTGATCGCATATCGCCGCCCGTGCTGGATCCCGCCAAGAATCTGCCGGTCAATCCGACCAGCATCACGGTTCACCTCCAGGGCGGCTTTGCGCTCGGCGAGGTCAAGAGCCATCACCATGCCGTCAAGATCGAGAGTCCCGACAATGCAACGCGGGTCGTTCGTCTCGCAGACGACACCGTGCCTGCGGATCGCGATTTCGAGCTGACCTGGAAGCCCGCTGCCGAGAAGGCGCCATCGGTCGGCCTGTTCCGCGAGCATGTCGGCGACGCCGACTACCTGCTCGCCTTCGTGACCCCGCCGTCGATCGAGCAAGCGACTCAAAAGCCCTTGCCGCGCGAAGTCGTGTTCGTGATCGACAATTCCGGCTCGATGGGCGGCACGTCGATCATCCAGGCCAAGGCGAGCCTGAACTACGCCCTCGCGCGCCTCCAGCCGAACGATCGCTTCAACGTCATCCGCTTCGACGACACCATGGACGTGCTGTTCACGACATCAGTGCCCGCCGACATCGAGCATGTGCGGCAGGCAACCGCTTTCGTGGACGCGCTTCAAGCCCGCGGCGGCACCGAGATGGTGCCGGCGATGCGCGCCGCGCTGACCGACAGTCTCGGCGACACCAGCATGGTCCGCCAGGTCGTGTTCCTGACCGACGGTGCAATCGGCAATGAGCAGCAATTGTTCGAAACGATCACGGCGATGCGCGGCCGCTCACGCATCTTCATGGTCGGCATCGGCTCTGCGCCCAACACTTATCTGATGACCCGCGCGTCCGAGCTCGGACGCGGCGCCTTCACCCATATCGGCTCGGTCGAGCAGGTCGAGGAACGCATGCGCGGCCTGTTCGCCAAGCTGGAAAATCCGGCCGTGACTGGCCTCTCCGCCAGGTTCTCGGACGCCTCGGCCGATATTACGCCGGCGATCATTCCCGACGTGTATCGCGACGAGCCGCTGGTGCTTGCGGCAAAGCTCGACAAGCTTGCTGGCTCGCTCGAGATCAAGGGCCGCGTCGGTGACCGGCCGTGGTCAGTGACGCTGCCTCTGCAGAACGCCGCCGAGGGCAAGGGTCTGTCAAAGCTCTGGGCCAATCGCAAGATCGGCGACGCCGAGGTGGCGCGGACGATGCGCCAGATGAGCCCCGAGGATGCCGACAAGGCCATTTTGCGGCTGGCGCTGCAGCACCAGATCGTCACCCGACTGACCAGCCTCGTCGCCGTCGACAAGACGCCGAGCCGCCCCGAAGGCCAGCCGCTGAGGCTCAGTGAGCTGCCGATCAACCTGCCGGCCGGCTGGGACTTCGAAAAGGTGTTCGGCGAACGACCGCAACTAGCGCCGACGCAGCTCCGCGAGCGTCATGCCGATGCGAGTACCAAGCCGACCGCGCGGCGTCCGACGCCTGCGGCAGCCGACACGGTCCGCCTGCCGAAGACGGCAACCTCGGCCGAGTTGAAGATGATCGCGGGACTGATCGTGCTGCTGCTCAGCCTGGTCCTGTTCGTGTTCAACCGGCGTCAGCCTTTGCTCACTGACGCCGGATGAAAGAGGAGGTCTCAGCCACCTCCTCTTCTTCAGCGCGCGCGGCTGCCCGTCACCCGCCCCAAACAGCCGCGCGCGCCTTTTGTCTCAACACCGTCATTGCGAGTTTGGGGCGCGCACGCGCCACACTCTCATCGTCATCGCCCGCGAAAGCGGGCGATCCAGTATTCCAGAGAGCGTGCGAGGATACGGAGAGGCTGCGGCGTACTGGATTCTCCGCTTTCGCGGGGAATGACAACGGTGGCTGAGGCGAGGCTCGCGAACGCAGGACAGCTCACACACGCTCGCAACGCCGGGAGTGAACACAAATGCCCCGCCTAATCTCCCCCCTCGTTCTGGCCCTCGTTGGTCTCGTTCTGCTTGGCGACGGCGCCTACATCCACGCCAAGGCATGGCTGGCGCAGGTGCTGCTGGAACGCGCGTTCATCAGGAGCATCGCAACTGGGCAGCCGATCAAGCCATGGTCATGGGCGGATACGTGGCCGGTGGCACGGATCGAGGTGAAGCGGATCGGCGCCAGCGCCATCGTGCTCGCCGGCAGCAGCGGCCAGGCACTCGCCTTCGGTCCCGGACATGTCGAACAGACCGCGGACGCGGGCGAGCGCGGCGTCGCCGTCTACGCAGCACACCGCGACACGCATTTCCGTTTCTTGAAGGATGTTGCGATCGGCGACGAGATCGAGGTCACACGTGGCGACGGCAAGCGCTTCGACTACCGGGCCGACTCCTCCGCCATTGTGCGCTTCGACGCCTCGGGCATCGATCCCAACGCGCAAGGCTACGAGCTCGTGCTGTCGACCTGCTGGCCGTTCAACGCGCTCACGCCGGGTCCGGACCGTTACA
Source organism: Bradyrhizobium sp. UFLA05-112 (assembly GCF_053572325.1). Taxonomy (NCBI): domain Bacteria; kingdom Pseudomonadati; phylum Pseudomonadota; class Alphaproteobacteria; order Hyphomicrobiales; family Nitrobacteraceae; genus Bradyrhizobium; species Bradyrhizobium sp. UFLA05-112. The sequence goes on from NZ_JBANBK010000006.1 coordinate 156,813, forward strand.
TCCTGCACGCGACGCTGATTGGAACCGGCAGCTAAAGGGCGAATTATCATCGCGCCTTGGGTTCTTGTTCGAGCATGAATCTCCGCGTTCCGCGTTTGTCGCGAGGGAGAACCGCTTCACACTTTTCGCGATCATGCTCCGAGTTTGTCATCGCGGCCATCCCGTGGGATGGTGGCAAGGCCGTACCGCGCCAGATCCAACCGTGTGACCATGCATTCACAAGTTCAGTACCTGCCGATCACACCCGGCCTGTTTTCCGTCCTGGTGCTGCTGTTCGCCGGGCTGATCGTCCTGATCCAGCTCCGCATCCTGCGCTATGCCTATATGAAGCTTGGCGTCGGACCGGGCGTTGCGCTGCTGCTGTTGTTCGGCTCGCTGATCGGCAGCTATTTCAACATCCCGGTCACGGTGCTGCCCGGCAAGGCGGTGCGCTCGGGCGAGATCGTCGATTTCTTCGGCATGCGCTATGTTGTGCCGCTGGTGACGCAATGGCCGGGCACGGTGCTTGCGGTGAATGTCGGCGGCGCTGTGATCCCGACATTGATGTCGAGCTATCTCGTGCTGCGCTACCAGCTCTGGCTGAAGGCTGCGATCGCGGTGATCGCGATCGCCTTCGTCATCCACATGATGGCAACACCAGTGCAGGGTGTCGGCATTGCGGTTCCCGTCTTCGCGCCTGTCGTGGTCACGGCGATCCTGGCCTTCCTGCTGTCGCGCGAATATGCCGCACCGCTCGCCTATATCGGCGGCTCGATGGGCACCCTGATCGGAGCCGATTTACTCAACCTCGACAAGATCGGCAATCTCGGCGCCCCCGTCGCGTCGATCGGCGGCGCCGGCACATTCGACGGCATCTTCCTGACGGGCATCCTGGCCGTGCTGCTGGCTGGCATCGCCTCGCCCCCAAGACCCAGGGAGGTCTGGTGAGAGCTTCTCATGTCGCGCACAATTAACGGTGGCTTCTAACCATGGCTTCCGGACACCCGTTTTGAGCGGGGAACTGAACTGGCATCTCGGGCCGTAGACGTATACAGAGCGGCTCGTAGCGAGCGGCTCGGCCGGTCGAATTTTGATACTGCATTCCTGTTGCGGAACTTTTATTGATGGACAACGAATTCAAGCAGAAGGTCTTGCAACAGCTCGATCAGATCGAAAGTCGCATCGCACTTCTCGAGAGAAACCAGCATCTCATCGCCGCGGGACAAAGACGGGAGTCGCTGCGCAGCCTCTGGCGGCGGCCGCCGATGTGGACGTTCGAGCAATATCCGCCGCGCCTGCTCAACGTGAACGGCTTTCAGCCCGCGCCACCGGCACCTGCGAACGCACTGCGGATCGCGATGGTGACACCGAGCTACAATCACGTGCACTATCTCGACGCCACCATCGACAGCATCCTCAACCAGAACTATCCGAACCTGCACTATCACGTGCAGGATGGCGCCTCGATCGACGGAACGGCTGAGCTGCTGAGCAAGCGCGGCAACAGCCTGAGCTGGCGCAGCGAGCCCGACAGGGGCCAGTCCAACGCCATCAACATCGGCTTTTCCGGCGTCGACTGCGAGATCATGGCGTACCTCAACAAGCGACGATATGCTGCTGCCCGGCACGCTTGCCTATGTCGCCAACTATTTCATGTCCAATCCGAACGTCGACATCGTCTATGGACATCGCGTGTTCGTCGACCGCGACGGGCTGGAGGTCGGCCGCGCCGTGCTACCGCCCTATCACGGCAAGACGCTCAGATATGCCGACTACATTCCGCAAGAGACCATGTTCTGGCGCAAGCGGGTGTGGGACAAGGTCGGACCGATCGACGAGAACTTCCATTATGCGCTGGACTGGGACTTCATTCTGCGCGCCCAAGCGGCGGGCTTCAAATTCGTCCGCCTGCCGCGCTTTCTATCGTGCTTCCGCATCCACGATGCGCAGAAGACCGCCGCCACCTATGCGGTCGGCGTGAAGGAAATGGGAATCCTGCGGCGGCGCGTGCTGGGTATTGATCCGACGCAGGCCGAGATCCGCCGTGTCATCGCGCCTTATCTCGCGCTCCAGATCGCCTATCACTACGGCTACAAGTTCGGCCTCCTGAAATACTGATTGCGGCACGCCCTATTCCGCGCGGCGGCATGCGGGCCGCACGGTTGCCACCCATGCGAACTCACCCTACAAAAGCGGACGTGCCGACAAGAACGCGCGCCAAGAAGAACAAGGTGAGGAACCATGGAAGCAAAGGTAACTGCTGCGACCGCCCTGCCATGGTCTCCAGCTCCCGATGCCAGCGACGTCGTGAAGGGCATCCACGCGATGCTGCATCCGCGCAACATCGTGCTGGTCGGCGCCACCGACAAGCCCGGCAACTATGCCGAGCGCATCTGGAACAACCTGATCAAGTACCGATTCGCAGGCTCGTTGTTTCCGATCAACGCAAAGCGCGAAACGATCTGGGGCGTGTCCTGCTACAAGGACTTTTCAAGCCTCCCCGAAACGCCCGATCACGTGCTGGTGCTGGTGCCGGCGCGCTTTGCCGTGCAAGTGATCCGCGATGCCGCCGCAGCCGGCGCGCGCTCTGCCACCATCGTCACCTCGGGCTTCAGCGAGTTGCAGGATGAGGAGAGCCAGAAACTCGCAGCCGAATTGCAGCAGGCGATACGCGAGACCGGCCTCGCCGTCACCGGGCCGAACTGCCTGGGAAACTTAAGCGCGGGCGAAAAACTCTTCACCAATATCGACGACCGCGTCGTCACCATGGAACGGGGCACGGTGGCGATCGCCGGACAGTCCGGGGCCATCGTGATGGCGATCCGCCAAGCGCTGGAGGATCGCGGCGTTGGTGTCGGCTACATGGTGACCACCGGCAACGAGGCCGGACTCGAGACGCCGGATCTGATGCGCTATTTCGCCGAGGATCCGAGTGTCCGCGTGATCGTCGTCTATCTCGAGGGCGTGCGTAACACCAAGGCGTTTCGCGACGCCTGCAAGGCGGCGCGTGCCGCCAGCAAGCCGGTGATCGCGCTCAAGCTCGGCGCCTCCGAGGGCGGCCGGGCGGCGGCAATGGCGCATACCGGTGCGCTTGCGGGGTCCATCGAAACCTTCGACGCGATCGCAACGCGCGAGGGCGTGATCCGCGTGCGCGGTCTCGACGAGTTGATCGAGACCACCGAATGTTTCGTGCACAGCACTGTGCCGAAAGGCAATCGCCTTGCGGCGGTGACACTCTCGGGCGGCAAACGCGGGCTCCTGATCGATGCCTTCTATGCGGCCGGGCTCGATTTTGCGGCGCTGAGCCCGCATGTCAGCGGCGAGCTCGCAAAGATGTTGGGTCCCGGCTCGATCGTCGGCAATCCGCTCGACGCCGGCTTTGCGGCGGTGGTCGATCCCTCCGTGTACATGAGATCGATCAAGCTGATGATCGACGATCCCGACATCGACATCGTCATCATCGATGCTGAGCTGCCGAAGGCGCCACATGAGCAGCGCGAGCGCAACTTGCGCATCGTCAACGA